>JBJMNM010000584.1:0-4120 GCA_045804305.1 Gemmatimonadaceae bacterium
AGCGCGTCCGCCACATCGGAGACCATCAATGCTTACCACCGTTCGCAAGACCGCGCTGCTCCTCACCCTCCTGATCACCGCGGGCGGTTGGCGTATACGGAGCGAGCGCCTCGCGCTGCAGCCCGAGAGCCGGCTCTGGATCGAAGGCAGCTCCACGATCCGCGACTTCACCTGCAATGCCACTCTGATCACCGCACTCGTCGACACACGGAGCGCGAACGCGATCCCGCAGCTCCTCGTCGGCGACAAGGCTGTCGTGGCCGTCGACGTGAAGGTGCCCGCCGAGAAGATCGACTGCGGCAACGGCACCATGAACGAACACATGCTCAGGGCGCTCAAGGCCGGTCAGAGTCCAACGATTCTCTTTCGTCTCTCGAGCTATGACATCGCGCGGTCCTCTGAGGTGCTGACCGGTACTCTGAACGGAACGCTGTCACTGGGCGGCGTGCAGAAGGCGGTCACGATCACCACTCGGGGCAAGGCAGAGGGCGACGTGCTGCGAGTCACCGGCGCCACCGACATCAGGATGACGGACTACGACCTCACGCCGCCCACGCTGATGTTCGGACGGATCAAGGTGAACGACAAGGTGACCGTGAAGTTCGATCTTCTGCTCAAGAGCTGATCACACCGCCAATCCACATAGAGGAGACCTGGCCATGACCACCATTCGATTCCTCGCCACTGCGGCGCTGCTCGGCTCGATGCCGGCGTTCGCCCAGCAGGGTACCGTGACGCAGACCGGTGCCGCGAGAACGGATAGCGCGAGCGCCGACAGCGCCGCGAAGGCGACACCCAAGAAGGCCCCGAGGGCGCCCCGCTACGAAGCGCCGCCGATCGAGATCCAGCACATCCGTCCCATCGACCAGCGCGGCATCAACGTGTTCGAGTCGCCGAAGTTCGACGCGGTGCCGTTCACGGGCTTCCGCTTGAGCTGGGGCGGTGCCTTCACCCAGCAGTTCCAGAACCTGACCCACGAGAACACGGCGTCCGCCAAGGTGGTGAACGGCGTCGACCAGAACTCGCTGATCCCCATCGGATCGGGCTTCAACAACGCCGACGCCAATCTCTACCTCAACGTGCAGGTCGCACAGGGGATCCGCGTGGCGGTCGAGACCTACGCCTCGGCGCGGCACCACAACGAGTTCTGGGTGAAGGACGGCTATTTCCTCGTCGACGCGTCGCCGATCGACAACGAGGTACTCGACCGGATCATGCAGTACGCGACCCTGAAAGTCGGTCACTTCGAGGTGAACTACGGCGACGCGCACTTCCGGCGCAGCGACAACGGCATGACGATGTACAACCCGTTCGTCGGCAACTACATCATCGATGCCTTCACGACCGAGATTGGCGCCGAGGCGTACCTCCGGACGAGTGGCTGGCTGGGCATGGTGGGCATGACGGGTGGCGAGGTGAAGGGGCAGGTCACGGCCCCCGGACAGCGCGGCCCGACCTACCTCGCGAAGCTGGGCTTCGACAAGCAGCTCGATCCCGCGCTGCGCCTGCGCCTCACCGGCTCCATGTACAAGAAGGACAGATCGGCGAGCGGCACGCTGACCAGCGGCGATCGCGCCGGCTCGCGGTACTACGACGTGCTCGAGCCCGTCGGATCCACGGAATCGGCGAACGCCTGGTCGGGCGCGATTCAGTCGGGGATGAAGAACATGGTAACGGCATTCGTGGTGAACCCGTTCGTGCAGTATCACGGGGCCGAGCTCTTCGGCGACGTGGAGACGATGACGGGCGCCGCCTCGACCGAGCTCTCTCGGCGGACACTGCGGCAAGTCGCCGGTGAGGGACTCTATCGGTTCGCCCGGAACAAGCTGTACGCCGGAGCGCGGTACAACGTGGTGAACGGCCAGCTCGCCGGCATTGCGAACGACATCAGCGTTCGGCGCACCCAGATCGGGGGCGGATGGTTCGTGACACCGAACGTGCTCAGCAAGATCGAGTTCGTGCAGCAGCGCTACCTCGACTTCCCCGTCACCGATATCCGTAGCGGCGGAAAATTCCAGGGCTTCATGATCGAGGGCGCGGTCGCCTTCTGATTCGAATCGAATCCCGCATCGTCAGCCCACGCCGGCGATGCGGGATACCAACGGGAGGGAGCATGCCATGACACACACGATGACCACGCCGAGCCAGCCCTTCAGCGCCGAGACCTTCAGGGAAACGGGACCCGTTCTGGTGGCGGTGAAACCCTTCGAAGGCGGCGAGAGCGCGCTCGCGACGGCTCAATGGCTCGCGGCAAAGAATGCGTCGCCGCTGCAGGTCCTCAGCGTGGCGGAGATGCAGGACGCGATGGCGCTGGCCGCGGGCGCCCCGCCGCTTCCACAGTCGTACTACCAGAGTGAGCGCGACGACGCGGTGGCCCGGCTGCGGGCCGAGGCAGCGGAAGGCCCGCACGGTGACGCGAGCTGCCGAGTCGACGTGCTGGAAGGCCCGGCCTCGATCACCATCTCGCATACCGCACGCGATCGCGGAGCGAGCTTCATCGTCGTCGGCACGGGACGTCATGCCGTGCTCGGGCGATTCCTCTACGGCGAGCGTGCGCTCGAGGTGGTCCGCGACGCCGTCGGACCCGTTCTCGTGGTGCCGCCGACGGCACATCCCCCGTTCGAGCACGCCATGGTTGCCGTGGACTTCAGTCAGGCGAGCATGCGCGCCGCCGTTGCGGCGCTCGCGCTGCTGGATCGTGGTGGGCGCCTCTCGCTCGTCCACGTGAAGAGCGCGGTGCGGCTGAACGAGCAGGACGCGGGTTGGTGGAACGACACGTACGAGCTCCGGTCGCGTGAGATGCTCGCCCGCTTTGCCGACGTGTTGCCGGAGCCGCCGGGCGTGACCGTGGACACCACGCTGCTTCATGGCGTACCCGCGGAGAAGCTGCTCGCATTCGCCAAGGCGCAGGGCGTGGACGTCATCGCCTGTGGGCGGCAGCGTCACTCGCTCGTCGAGCGCATCCTGGTCGGCAGCGTCTCCAGCGCGCTCGTGCGCCGAGCGCCCTGCGCGGTGCTCGTGACGCCGGAGCGCCCATACGACAAGACGATCGACGATGCCTCGTGGATGACGGGTGTGCGCGTGAGCCGCGATCGGGACGAGTGGCCGGAGCTGCTGTGGGAGGTGAGCCGGCGCAACGCCGGCCGGCGCGCGCAGCTGGTGATGGAGGCGGAGCGTCCCGGCGGCATCGAGAGCGTGGAGAAGGGCTACTCGTTTCTGGCCGCCGAGTACGACGCGAAGGACCGGAAGGTGAGCATCATCCTCGGGGACCGGCTCGCTCCGGGCAGTCAGCTCACGCACAGGCTGGCAGGCCTGCGGGAGCTGGAGCTGGTGGCCGACTCCTCGGGGAAGGACACCAGGCTGCAGGTCGATGCGGCGGCGGGGCGGTGCGTGGTCAGCTTCGTGTAGATGGCGAGAGGGTGAGGCGGCATAACGAGAAACTTAGTTATTAGGCATCTCGTAGGGTCGGCGTCGGGACAGCATCGTCCCGGCGCCGTCTCCCACGCCCGAGGCTCCCATGCGGACCGCCACTCGACTGCTCGTGCCCTCACTGCTCCTGCTCTACGCCGTCCCCGCCACGCTCGCCGCTCAGACGCAGGCCACCTCCGCCCCCGCGCGGGCGGCGGCCGGACCGCCGCTCAGCGTCCGCTGGAACCGGCTCGTTCCCATGCTCGTGGACGAATCAGCAGACAGACGACGAGCGGCCAGACGTGTCGCCACCGCCGCCGGCGACTCCGCCGCGCTGCGCCGCATCGCGCAGACGCCGCAACCATTCCTCTTCCGCGTCTACACCCTGCTCAGCGTTGCCCAGTACGCCGCGGTGAAGACCGCGCGAGACAGCGGTGCCCTCTCCGCCGACGCGGCCGTCGCCAGTGCATCGGCCGCGGTGCTCTCGGAGCAGTTCACGGACTCCGCCGTACGTGCGACGATCGCCAGGGAGCTGGCTCGGGACCTCGAGCAGGCACGCGCTGGTGCGCGCAACCCGGAAGCCGCGATGGCCGGCACGCGCCTTGGAGATGACGTCGCTCGTCGCGTGATCGCCTGGGCTCCGCCGGTCGGCAACTTCGCCGCACCATGGAACGGCACCATTCCGACGGGGCCCGGCATGTGGTACAGCGCT
>JBJMNM010000585.1:0-11582 GCA_045804305.1 Gemmatimonadaceae bacterium
CGCTCACCATCGGCTTGATGGCGTGATAGTCGTCGCCGCGATCGAGCGCGAAGCCATGCAAGGCACAGCCGCGGGCATCGCGGCGCCGAAAGACGCAGCCGCCGTTCACGACCGCAGTCCGCGTCGCGGCGCCGCCCGGAAAATCCTCGTCCTCCACGACCGCTCCCTGGAACCAGCCCGCACGCGGCCGGCCGACGATCGGCTCCAGGAGATCCGCCCGCGCGAGGATGCGATCGCGCTCCACGATCGAAACGTCGACGCCGTGCTGGCAGCAGGCGTCGTGGCAGAAGCTGCACCCAAGGCAATGGCCGTAGTAGCGCCGAACGAAGATCGCCGGATCCACCGCGCGGATGATGGGCGCTCCGTCGCGTGCCCCGTACGAACGCGAGAGCGACAGGTAGCTCAGGCGGCGCTCGTGTCTTCGGCGCCGCCGCCCACCGACTCGTCGCCCGATGAGGGACCGCTCCGCTGTGGGCCACCGCGCCGTCGGCCGCGGCCGCGCCGCGCCTTTCCGGCTCCGCCACCCGGACCAGGCTGTGCCGCATGCTGCTCCGCACGCCGCATCACCGACTGCCGGCAGGCGTCGAGCACCGCCTCGAGCGCTTCGATGCCGTCGTCGGTGGCTTCGAGGAAGAGATCGTGTACCACCGTCTCGGCCTTCTCGAGCTGCTTCACCAACGCGAGCGCCATGGCCCGGCTCGCCATCGTCCCGCACAGCTTGGGATCGATGCGATTGCCGGCCGGCCGCCGGTAGACGGTGACCGTTCCCTGCTTGGCTGGCTGCAGGAAGTACGGCGACTTGTGGTGGCTGCCGGGCCGCTTCTTCGCGGGTCGGCGCTTCTTGTCGGTCATGGCGCGAGCGTCCGCGTGTGCACCAGGGAAACGTATGCGAGTCGCCGCCCGTCCGGGAGTGCGACATGGGTCCCAGCCGCGCCGCTACTCGCGAAAGCACCCTCGCCTGGCCTACCTTCACGAGGATGCACGCTCACCCTTCACCGACGTGACCGACATGCCCTCGACTTCCGCCGCGACGAACGCCGCCGACCTTCGATATCCCGTCGGTCGCCTGGAGCGCAAGCCATCGCTCGCTCCACCCGAGCGCCGGTCCGCGATCGACGCGATCGCCGCTGCGCCGGCCGCCCTTCGTGCCGCGGTGAAGGGCCTGACAGACGCGCAGCTGGACACGCCCTACCGGCCGGAGGGCTGGACGGTGCGACAGGTCGTGCACCACGTCGCGGACAGTCACATGAATGCGTATACGCGGTTCCGCCTCGCGCTCACGGAAGACAACCCCACGATCAAGCCGTACGACGAGGCGAAGTGGGCAGACCTGGTGGACGCGCGCACCCTGCCGATCGGCGTCTCGCTCGATCTGCTCGATCGCCTGCACGAGCGCCTCGTCCACCTGCTGCGTGCGACGAAGGACAGCGACTTTCAGCGGACGCTGCTGCACCCCGAAAATGGTCCGATGACGATCGACGCCCTGCTCGGCATGTATGCGTGGCACGGCCGCCATCATACCGCGCACGTCACGGCGCTCCGCGAGCGGATGAAGTGGTCGTGAGCGCGCGAGCGCGCGGCGTAGTCGTCACCGCGCTGCTCGTGCCGGCGGTGAGCTGCACACGCGATCGTGCGCCCGCGCCGGACAGCGCGGCCACGACCGCTGCCGTCACGTCGGCATCCGCCACGAGCCCCAAACCGGCGTGCCCGAAGACCGGCCACTGGAGCCCCTGCCAGGTGCGCACGCGCCTCGATCAGGCTGGTGTGGCCCCGCGCGCCGCGGACGCCGGCGTGCTCGATGACCTGCCCAGGCTCGGCGCCGCGCCGATCATCTATCAGGTCGGCTCCGCCGGCCTCGCGATCTATCTCTTTCCCGACACGGCCGCTCGTGCGCGTGCCAGTCATTCCCTCGATACGGCGCGCTTCATCGCTCCGGCGCGGCCGCTCAGCATGCGGGGTGAAGCGACGGCGATCCAGAGCGACAACCTGCTGGCGCTGCTGTTCAGCCGGAACGAGCAGCAGCGAGAGCGGGTCTCGGACGCCCTGACCGCCGGCCCGCCGCAGCCGTGACATAGCGAAGCGGCCGCTACGCGGCACCTGGTCTGCAATGGAAGCGCGCATGCCCCCACGCATCATCACCACGCTCGGCGTTGCCGCGCTCGTCGCCGCCTGTTCCGTCAGTCAGGACCAGGAAGTACAGATCGGCCGGCAGAACGCCGAACAGATCAACGCGCAGCTACCGCTCGTTCAGGACCCGCCGATCGCCGATTACGTGCAGCAGCTCGGGATGGCGATCGCCAAGACGACGTCGCGCGCCGACCTGGATTGGCAGTTCTTCGTCGTCGACAGCAGGGAGGTCAATGCCTTCGCGCTGCCGGGTGGCTTCATCTACGTGAACCGGGGGCTGATCGAGCGCACGGCTCGGCTCGACGAGCTGGCCGGTGCGATCGGACACGAGATCGGCCACGTGGTGCGCCGACATTCCGTGCAGCAGATGGAGAAGGCCAACGGCGCGAACGTCGCCGTGGGGCTCACCTGCACGCTCACGCGCATCTGCGAGAGCAACGTGGCGCAGGCCGCCATCCAGGTGGGAGGCGCGGCGCTGTTTGCCCGCTACAGCCGCCACGACGAGATGGAGGCGGACTCGGAGGCGGTGGTCAACGTGATCCAGGCGGGGATCGATCCCGAGGGGATTCCCTCGCTGTTCGAGAAGCTGCTCCAGGAGCGGCGCACCGAGCCGCTGCGAATCGAGGCCTTCTTCGCGTCGCACCCGCTCGAGGAGGACCGCATTCGCCGGACGGAAAGAGAGATTGCCGCGCTCGACCCGTCAGTCCGGCGTGGGCTCGTGAAGGACCAGCCGACGTATCACCAATTCCAGGCGAGACTGCGTTCGCTGCCACCCCCGCCTGAGCCGGTCGGGAGACAGCTGACGCCGGGGCAGCTACGCGGGTCGCAATAAATGTCCCTGGCTACCTGATCGTCCTCGTCGCGCCCGTCGTTCGCCTCGCCTCACCCAGCCCCGGCAGCGCCGTCACGCCGCCGGACACGATGAACGCCATCACGTCCGCGCTGTCGGCGTCCAGCCTCGCGACGGCGCTCGCCGGAAAGATCAACAACGACCCCGCGAAGTTGTACGACTGCGGCAGATATACGGTGACGTGATCGCGCAACCCCAGTGACGCCAGCGATTCCTGCGTCACGAAGCCGATCGCGCGCGCCACACCGCCCGCATACGGCGCAACGAGCACCGGCTTGTCGAATCGGCGCTGCTCGCCCACGAACGCATTCAGCAGATCGCGCGTGGAGGAGTAGAGCAGGCGCACGAAGGGCAGTCGGTCCATGATCCGCTCGAGCATCCCGAACAGGCTGCGCGTGAGCAGGTTCTGCGCGAGAAAGCCGAACAGGGTGATCAGCACCACCGTCGCCAGGAATCCCACACCCGGGATCGGTATGCCGAGCCAGCCGTCGATGGTCGTGAACACGCGCACGCACACGTAGATCGTGAGCGCGAACGGGGCGAGGAAGACGAGCCCCTTGAAGAAGTAGTTGAAGAGCCGGGACACGCTTATTTCGCCGTGACCGGAACGCTCAGCTGCTTCGTCCCCCAGGTGAGCGTGAGCAATCCCGCCTGGGCGCTCTGGGGCTCGATGGCCACCGTGAACCGCTCGACCGGTGCCGCCGCCGCGCTCTCACGCAGCGGAATGCGCGCGAGGTCGCGATCGGGATGGTACTCCGTGCCCCACTGGCCGGCCTGCCTGTTCACGATCAACTGATAGCCGCCCGGCGTGGCCGACGTCCACAGGCTGTAGATGCCGGCCGGAACGGCCGTGCCGCCGATGGAGATGTCGGTGTCCGTGCGGAGCTGCGTCGCGGCATTGGCACCGGTACGCCAGATCGTGTCGCCGAGCACGCCGTTGACCCACACGTCGCGCCCGCGGAGCGATGGACGGCCGTAGTCCACCCAGACATGTGCGTTGCCGATCGTGGCGCGCGCGGTGTCGCGCGTCGACACGTTCCCCAGCGCGCCGGCCGTCTGGTCGTGTGCCGTCCATTGCCGCGCGATCGTGTCGAGGTTCACGTTCGCGGTGCGCTCGCCGCGCACCTTCACCGTGGTCCGGCTGCCGTCCACCAAGGTGATGTTCGCGTGTCCGTCGTGCTCGATGATCAACGGGTAGCCGAACCAGGTGATGCGCACGGCGTTCGGGCCGGTCACCTTCAGCGGCAGCACGCTCGTGCCGCGGACGTTGAAATTGAGCGGTACGATCTGGAAGTCCGCGCTGTCGCGACCCGAGTTGCGCAGCCGGGCGATCGCCAGCTCGTACAGGCCGTACGACCCGTTCACATACGGAAGCAGGAGGCCGCGTGCCGGGGCCACTCGCGTGGTGTCGCCGCTGCCGCGGTGTCCCACCATGGTGACCGAGTCGGCGCCGTACCGCACCGAGAGCGACTGCATGTTGCCGGTGATCTGCGTGCCGTCGCCGCGGCGCAGCGAGTACTCGGCGCGGGCCGGCGCACCCGTCGCTCCGAGCTCCACGCTATAGCGCGCTATCGTCGTGAAGGGAGAGCGCTGCACCAGCACGCCTTCCATCCGACTCGGCGTGCGCGTGTACTGCTCCATCGCGATCGTGTCGGCGCCGAGGCGCACGACCAGCGTCGTCGATGCGTCGGGAATGGGTGTCGCCGGAGCGGGAACGGCGGCACTGCAGGCTGCCAGCAGGGCAAGCGCGATTGGCGCAGCGGCGGCGGCGCGAAGGCGAGTGGTGTGGCGCATGAGCTCTCCCGGTGAGGACAGTCTGGACATCTCACGTATGGTAGCGCCGGACACGACGGTGCGCAGGGGCCGGTTGGCCCGCCGATTGCCCCTCCGACGTCGCATGCCCGACACCAACGGGTCATCCTACGGGAGGACTGATGAAAACGACCGACGGCCGCCAGCAGGGCGCGCAGCAGCACGCCGAGGGACAGCACGGAGAGCGAACGCACGAGGGGTTTCGCGAGGAGATCAGCGAGTTCCGGAACGCTCCGGATCCCACGCAGCCGGAAGGCACGCCGCACCGGGAGGGCAAGCACCGCCTCGACGAGGACCGACAACAGCATGACGACGCCGAGAAGAACAGCGAGCGCAACCGGGAGCGCCGCTGACTTCCTTCCGCCGCGGCTCTCGCTGCCGGCGCTGCGCAGCGCGGCGGCGAGATGTCGCGGTTGTCACCTGTGGAAGGTCGGCACGCAGACTGTCTTCGGTGAAGGAACGCGGTCCGCCATCATCATGTTCGTCGGCGAACAGCCGGGCGATCAGGAGGATCGGGCTGGCCATCCCTTCGTCGGGCCGTCGGGCCGTCTGCTCGACATGGCGCTCGAGCGCGCCGGCCTGGATCGCGACGACGCGTACGTGACGAACGCGGTGAAGCACTTCAAATGGGTGCCGGACCCCGAAGGCAAGCGACGCATCCACAAGACGCCCAACTCCTCGGAGATCCGCGCCTGTCATCCCTGGCTCGACGCTGAGCTCGCGGTCGTGAAACCGCGTGTCATCGTGGCGCTGGGCGCAACCGCGGCCAAGGCGCTGTTCGGACCGACGACGCGAGTGACGGTTCAGCGCGGCCGCACGCTGCGCACTCCTCTTGCCGAAGCAGGGTTCGCCACGGTGCATCCCAGCTCGATCCTACGTGCACCCAGCGGTGAGCGCGCGAAGGCGGAATCGGCGTTCGTGAACGATCTCAAGAAGGTCGCACGCTATCTCGCGAACGCTGGCGTCTGACCCAATTCCACCCACACCCGGACCTGCACATGGCCTCCGTACTCGACCTCGTTCAGCAGCACCTTGGCGCGCCTGAGATCGCGCAGATCAGCCAGCAGCTCGGCACCGATCCGAACACCACCCAACAGGCAGTGAATGCCGCCCTGCCCGCGCTGGTGGGCGGGATGGCGAACACCGCGCAGCAGCCGCAGGGGGCCAGCGCCCTGCAGGGGTTGCTCGGGTCGCACGGCGGAGTGCTCGGGAGTCTCGGCTCCCTCATCGGCGCCGGCGCGCCGGCGGACCGTGGAGGGCTGCTGGGTCAGATCCTCGGTTCACATCAAGCCACGGTGCAGCAGGGCGTCGAGCAGCAGACTGGCCTTGGCTCCGATCGCACCCGGAGGCTGCTTGCCATTCTCGCGCCGATCGTCGTGGGCGCGTTGGCCAAGCGCGCCGCCGACCACGGCTCGGCACAGCAGGATCCCGAACAGCTCAAGCAGGTGCTGCAGCAGGACGGCGCGCAGGCGCATCAACAGGCGCAGACCCAATCGACGCACATGGGCGGACTGCTCGGAAAGCTGATGAGCATGGCCGAGAGCCCGGAGATGCGAAATCGATAGCGGATGTAGGCGCCCGGCGTCGCGGTGTGGCGACGCGACGGCCGGGCGCTAGCTTCCGGCATGCCCGCGAACAACACGCGCGCCGCGCTCGCGCATCTGAGAAAAGTAGATCCGGTCCTCGGCAAGGTCATGGCGCGGATCGGTCCGTACGGCCTCGTGCCGCGACGCACGGGAACGCACTATGACGCGCTCGTGCGATCGATCGTGTTCCAGCAGCTCTCCGGCAAGGCGGCGGACACGATTCACCGGCGGCTTTGCGAGCTGTATCCGCGGAAGAACCCGCGCGCCGAGCTGCTGCTCGCCACGAGCGACGAGGCGCTGCGCGGCGCCGGGTTGTCTCGCCAGAAGATTGGATATCTGCGCGACCTCGCGACCCGGGTCACCGACGGCTCGCTTCCGCTTGCGCACCTCGGACGTCTGCCGGACGACGCGATCCTCGAGCATCTCGTCCAGGTGAAAGGGATTGGCCGATGGACCGGGCAGATGTTTCTCATGTTCCGGCTCGGACGTCCCGACGTCCTCCCCGACCTGGATCTCGGCATCCAGACGGCCATTCAGCGCGTGTACGGACTGAGGAAGCGGCCGGGCCCCAAGGACGTGCTGCGCATCGGCGAGAGATGGCGGCCGTACGCGTCGACCGCGAGCTGGTATCTGTGGCGATCGCTCGATAACGGCGACGGACAACTTTGACCACGCCGCGAGCATGGTGGGCGGCCGGCCGCGTCGGTCGATAATTTCTCCCGATGCTGGTCGTCCGCGACGATACCGAGAAGGCCCGACAGTACGCCATCATGCGGCGCCGAGCCACGGCGCTGCTGGGCGTGTTCGCGCTGCTCTTCGTGGCGGTCACCGTGGTGATGCGCCTGTATCCCGGGCTCTCGCCGTTCTGGATGGGGCTCCTTCGCGCCACCACGGAAGCAGCCATGGTCGGCGGGGTGGCGGACTGGTTCGCGGTGACGGCCCTCTTTCGGCACCCGATGGGCATTCCCATCCCGCACACGGCCATCGTGGCGCAGCGCAAGGATCGCATCGGGCGCAGCCTCGGAAACTTCGTGGGCAACAACTTCCTGGCGCGCGAGGTCATCGCTCGTCAGCTCCATGGCATGCAGCTGGGCGAGCGAGCGGCACGGTGGCTGTCCGAACCGGAGCATCAGGCGCGAGTCGCCCGAGCGATCGCCAGCGGTGTGGCCCGCGCCGCCGACGCCATTCCCGACGCGGAGCTTCGCGTCTCCGTGCAGGACACGGTCGTCCATCAGTTGCGGCGCGTGCACGTGGCCCCGCTGCTCGGCGACGTGCTCGCCCTCGCCACCACGGACGACCGCCATCAGGATTTCCTGGACCGGCTTGTGAAGCTTGTGAACCGCATCGTGGAGGACAACAAGGAGCTCATCCGCGTGCGCATCGCCGAGGAGAGTCCGTGGTGGTTGCCCGGCGCGATCGATGACAAGCTCTACCAGAAGATCGTCGCCGGCATCGAGCGGACCCTCGCCGAAGTCGCAGCCGACGGCGAGCATCCACTCCGCTCGCAGTTCGACAAGGCGCTGCGCGACTTCGTCGAGAAGCTGCATACCTCGCCGGAGACGATTGCCCGCGCGGAAGCGATGAAGGAGCGTCTGCTGGATCACCCGGCTGTGGCCGAGCTCACGGACGCCCTGCTGGGAGCAGCGCGAACTTCCCTGGCCCGGTACGCCGGACCCGATGCGCCGAGTCCCGAGCCGCTCGAGCGCGCGCTCGGCGCCATCGCGGAGCGGGCGCTGGGGAACGAGGCCCTGCTCCGCGATGTAGATGAGTCGGTGGAGCGTCTTGTATTGGGTGTCGTGGATCAGTACCGGCCGGAGGTGGCCGAACTGATCGCGCGAACTGTCGAAGGGTGGGACGCCAGCGATGCGTCGGCCAAGATCGAGGTGCAGATCGGCCGCGACCTGCAGTTCATTCGCATCAACGGAACGCTCGTCGGCGGCCTCGTCGGCATGCTGCTCTATCTCGTGTCGGTGCTCTTCCGCTGAGCGCCGATCGTCAACTCCAAGGAGGATTCGTGATCCGCCGTCTCGTCGTTGCCGGGCTGCTGCTGCCCGGCCTGCTCTCCGCGCAGTCGCCTCAGGAGTACGCGGCGCGTCGTCTGGCGCTCGAGGCCAGGATCCCCGACGGTATCTTCGTCGCGCTCGGAGCGCGCGAGCCCGCGCAGGACTTCCTCTCCTTCTTCCAGTCGCCCTCCTTCTACTATCTCACCGGGTTCAAGGAGCCGGACGCCGCGCTCATCATGATCAGGAAGGGCGGCCAGGTCGTGTCGTCCACGATGTTCGTTCAGCCGCGTGAGCCCAGCCGCGAAGTCTGGACGGGGACGCGAGCCGGCGTCGATGGCGTGACCGCGCAAACCGGTATCAAGGGTCGTTCGGCGGCCGACCTGCCCGCGGTGCTCGATTCGCTGAGCCGTACCGGCATGCCGATGATGTTCGCCGGCGACTTCGGCCCGGACGAGAACGACGACGACGCAATCATGACGAGGCGCTCTCCCGACGAGCAGATCGTCTATTTCATTCGACGGCATCATCCGAACCTGAAGGTCACCGTCGTGAACGCGGTGATCGAGCAGCTGCGCGGCACCAAGAGCGCCGCCGAGCTGGAGCTCATTCGGCAGGCGGCAGACATCACCGTGCGCGCGCAGAAGGAGGCCATTGCCGCGCTGCGAGACGGCATGAACGAGTTCGAGATCCAGGCGCTCATCGAGTACACCTTCCGCCGGAACGGCGCCGATCGCCCGTCCTTCGCGACGATCGTCGCCTCCGGCCCCAACGCCACCACGCTGCACTATTCCGCGGACGATCGGTTCATCGGCGCGAACGATCTCGTGGTGATGGACATCGGCGCGTCGTACAAGGGCTACGCGGCCGACGTGACGCGCACCGCGCCGGCAAGCGGTCACTTCTCGCCGTCGCAGCGCGACATCTACAAGCTCGTACGCGACGCACAGGCCGCGGCCGAGCGGCAGGCGGTGCTGGGAGCGCAGGCGCGGCTGATGAACGATTCGGCGAACGCGGTGCTCGCGGCCGGGCTGGCGCGCCTGCGTCTGATCGAATCGCCCGATGCCACCTACGACTGCAGCGGCGGCCCGACGCCGCGCCAGTGCCCGCAGTATCGCCTGTACTACATGCACGGCCTGGGGCACGGAATCGGCCTCGAGGTGCACGACCCGGAGCAGTACTACTACAACGCGAAGATCGCCCCGGGCAGTGCGTTCACTCTCGAGCCGGGCATCTACGTGCGCGAACGCGTGCTCGAGGAGATGCCGGATACGCCCCGCAACCGGGAGATCGCGGCCCGGCTCCGTCCCATGGTGGGGTTCTACAAGAACATCGGCGTGCGCATCGAGGACGACTACATCGCCACCGACAAGGGCGTCGAATGGATCTCCCGCGCTCCCCGAGAGATCACCGAGCTCGAGATCCTCATGGCCGGTGGCTCCTCCGGTCCGGCGAAGCGCGACGCCGCGTTGGTGGAGCGGTACCGGGTTCAGTAATGGTGCATGAGCCGCGTGTCGCCGGCGCGAGTCGTCCGGCGACGCGCGTCGTACCGATCGCGGCCGGGTTGCTGCTCGGCGTCTTCGCGTTCGTGCCGTTCGCGAACATGCTCGGCGGGCGTCGTGCGGTTCCCTGGTACGCGCACGTCGCGTTGTACTGGATGGTGGCGGGCGGTGCCCTGCTCCTCCTTCTGCTGGCGCTCGCGCGATGGATGCCGGGTCCGCTCGAGCGATTGCAGCGGGCGGCGTCGGCCGCCGCTCTTCGCGTGCCGCGCTGGCTCTTCGTCGGCGGCGCCGCGGCCTTTGCGTTCGCCGCGTCCGCTTCTTTCGCGGTGATTGCCTTCGCGCGGCAGCCGCAGGATGCGGACGAGGCCGCCCACCTCTTTCACGCCAAGATTCTCGCCAGCGGGCGGCTGGCCCTCCCGGCCGATCCCAACCCCGAGTTCTTCGCGATGGACGACATGATCGACTGGGGGCGGTGGTACTCGCACTTTCCGGTCGGCGGGCCCGCGGTGCTCGTACCCGGCGTGATGAGCGGGCTCGCGTGGCTCGTGAATCCGCTGCTCACGGCCCTCGCAGTGATCGGCGTGTACACCTTCGCGCGACGCGCCTACGGCGAGGCCGTCGCGCGCATGGCGGCGGTGCTCTTCGCGCTCGCGCCGTTCGTGCTGTTCATGGGCGCGAGCTACATGAACCATTCGGCCACGATCCTCCTCGTCACCATCGCGCTCACGCAGCTCGCCATCTGGGTGGGCGCGGAGCGGCAGCGGGAGCTCGATCGCTCGGCGGCACTGCTGGGGCTCGCGCTCGGGCTCGCGTTCATCATCCGTCCCGTGGATGCGCTCGCGCTGGCCGCGGTGATCGGCGTGATGCAGCTCGTGGCGCTGCGTCGCGGTGGCGGGCGCATTCGCTCGCTGCTCCTTCAGATCGTGGCCGGGATGATCCCGGTGCTGGTGCTGTTCTACGTCAATGCTCGCACGACCGGCGCCCCGTTGCGGCTCGGCTACGAGGTGCTCTACGGTACCGCGCATCAACTGGGCTTTCACGACGACCCGTACGGCGTTCCTTTCACGCCGACGCGCGCACTGGGACTTTTGTCGAAGTACCTGATCCAGCTCAACGTCGTGCTGTTCGAATGGCCCCTGCCCGCTCTGGGCCTGCTCGCGGCCGGATTGCTGGCCCTTCGGCGCCCGTCGCGATGGGACTACCTGCTCATCGGCGCGTTCGCTGCGCAGGTCATCGCATACTCGCTCTATTGGGGCGACGGGATGTTTCGCGGGCCGCGATATCTCTTCACCGCCCTCGTCGCGGTCGTCGTCCTGGTGGCACGGGCGTCGTCCGTGCTCTCGGAGGCCACTCGTGGCTCGCTGCGTCGCGCGATGCCGTTCGTGGTGCCGGCCTGCCTGCTCGTCGCCTGGCTCGTGGTGTGGAGCAATGCCGGCGTGGCCGGCCGCCTACGGGGCTATCAGCGCATGCCGGCGCGATATCGGGCGGATCCGGCGGCCATCGCCCGCAGGGCGGGTTTGCATCATGCCGTCGTGTTCGTGAACGAGGACTCCAAGACCCGCACGCTGCATCGCCTCTGGTCGCTCGGCGTCGGCCGCGGCAACGCGGCGCGGCTGATGGACTCCGCGCCTGTGTGCGCCGTCCGCGTCGCGATCGACGCCGAGCTGTCGATGGTCCCGCAGCGGACCGAGGGCCGCCTCGAGCG
>JBJMNM010000586.1:0-12858 GCA_045804305.1 Gemmatimonadaceae bacterium
AAGGTCGAGGAGCTGGTGTACGAGCTGCGCAAGACGATGACGGTGATCATCGTGACGCACAACATGCAGCAGGCGGCTCGCGTGTCCGATCGCACCGTGTTCATGCTGAATGGTGAGCTTGTGGAAACGGCACCCACGCGGGTGATGTTCACGACGCCGTCCGATCCACGGACGGAAGCGTACATCACGGGGCGGTTCGGATGACGGCGGCCGTGGAGATGGGGCCGGTCCAGGACCGGCGGCAGAAGGGGCGCATCGACGTCGAGGACTTCAACTTCTGGTACGGAAAGACGCAGGCGCTGCACGACATCAACCTGCACATCGTGCCGCGCGCGGTCACGGCGCTCATCGGACCGTCAGGCTGCGGGAAATCGACCTTCCTGCGGTCGATCAACCGCCTGAACGAGCTGATTCCCGGCGCGCGCCGTTCCGGTGAGATTCGCCTGGACGGCGAGAACATCTACCGGAAGGGCATCGACGTCGTGACCTTGCGGCAACGCGTCGGGATGGTGTTCCAGCGCTGGAATCCATTTCCCAAGTCGGTGTACGACAACGTGGCCTACGGCCCGCGCATCAACGCGAGCCCTAGGCGGCAGGATCTGGACGTCATCGTGGAATCAGCGCTCCGGCGCGCAGCATTGTGGGACGAGGTGAAGGACCGGTTGCGCGACAGCGCCCTCACCCTGTCCGGCGGGCAACAGCAGCGACTCTGCATCGCGCGGGCGCTGGCCAACGATCCCGAGGTCCTGCTCCTCGACGAGCCGGCCTCCGCTCTGGATCCGATCGCCACGCAGAAGGTAGAGGAGCTGGTATACGAGCTGAAACGCCAGCTCACGATCGTCATCGTCACACATAACCTGCAACAGGCGGCGCGCATCTCCGATCGCACGGCGTTCTTCTACCTTGGCCAGCTCGTCGAGATGGAGGACACCCAGAAGCTCTTCACGAGCCCTCGACAGGAGCGCACCGAAGCGTACATCACCGGGAGATTCGGATGACCCCCACGACCGACGCGCCGTTCCGGCACTTCCACGACCAGCTCACAGCGCTCAACCGCCGGCTGCTGGCGATGTCCGAGAAGGCCGAGGCGCTCGTGGAGCTGTCGGTCGAAGCCCTCCTCGCGAAGGACGAAGGGAAGGCCGAGGCAGTGATCACCGCCGACCGCGAGCTCGACACGATGGAGCTGGAGCTGGAGACGGCGGCACTCGAGCTGCTCGCGCTCCAGCAGCCGATGGCGCGGGACCTCCGGTTCATCGTGAGCGCGATCAAGGTGACGAGCGATCTCGAGCGCGTCGGCGACCACGCCGTGAACATCGCCCAGGCGGCGCTGCGGCTGATCTCGCAGCGCACCGACATCATCCCCGATCCCGAGATCGAGGACATGGCGCGCCGAGCCCGCGCGATGCTGAGCGATGCGATCGACGCGTTTCTCCGCGGCGACGGCGCGCTGGGCCGCGACGTCTGCGCGCGCGACGACCAGGTGGACGGGCTGCACGAGTCCGTGTTCCGCATCCTGCTCACCCACATGATGGCGGATCCGCGCACGATCAATCCGTCGCTCGAGTATCTGCTCGTGAGCCGCAACCTCGAGCGCGTCGCTGACCTCGCCACCAACATCGGTGAGGACGCGGTGTTCCTGGCCGAGGGCAAGAACATCAAGCACGGCGGGGGACTCGACTACTAGGCAGCCAGGGTTGCTGGTGCCCCGGTCCGCTAGTCTGCTAATTGCGAGCACGCTCGTAGACTGGAAGACCGCAGTCCCGCACTCATTCCCGGTGACCTATGGGCGAGTCTCCCGCCCGCCTCGCACTCCACTCGCGCACGCCGCGCTCCACCCGCGCCGTCGGCACGGCTCGCCGGATCGCGGCGATCGACATCGGGTCGAACTCGGTCCGCCAGATCGTTGCGGACGTCACCCCCGACGGCGGCATCACGGTGGTGGACGAGATGAAGGCCGCTCCCCGGCTCGGCGCCGACCTCGACGTCACCGGGGTGCTCGGCACGGCGGCCATGCAGCGAGCCGCCGAGGCGGTCGGCCGGATGGCGACCCTCGCCCGTCAGCTCGGCGCCTCACGCATCGAGGCCGTGGCCACGAGCGCCGTGCGGGACGCGGCCAACGCCGACCAGTTCGTGGCGCGGGTGCGGCAGGAGGCGGGACTCGAGCTCCGCATCATCGATGGCGAGGCTGAAGCGCGACTGTCCTATCTGAGCGCGCTGGCGCACTTCGACCTCGGCGTTGGCCGCACGGTAGTGATGGACATCGGCGGTGGATCGCTCGAGCTCGCGCTCGCGGCGGACGGCGTGCTCGACGACCTCGTCTCGCTGCCGTTCGGCGCGCTGCGGCTGTCCGAGCGGTATCTCCGGGACGGCACCGGCCCCAGGGCGTTGCGCGAACTGCGCGCCGACGTGCGCAACGCCCTGCGAGATGTCCTGCCTCGGCGCGACTGGCGGGGCTCGCAGCTCATCGGCTCCGGCGGCACCTTCACCAACCTGGCCGGCATCCATCTCGCGCGGCGCGGCATGCTCGTCGCCCGGAATCGGCACGAGACGTCGGTGCCGCGCGTGGAGGTGGAGCACATCCTGGATTCGCTCGCCGCCATGCCCCCCGAGGAACGGCGCGGCGTGGCCGGACTGAATCCGGAGCGCGCGGACATCATCGTCGCGGGGATCGCCGTGGCGGCGGAAGTCATGGCGCGCCTCGAGGCGCGTGACGTGCTCGTCTCGCGCTATGGCATTCGCGAGGGCCTCCTCCTCGAGGCGGCGCGCGTCACGCCGACGGTCGCCGACCCGGGTGAGGCCAGGATGCGCTCGGTGCGCGAGTTCGCCGAGCGCTGTCATTACGAGGAGTTGCACGCCACACAGGTCCAGCGTCTCGCGCTTCGCCTGTTCGATACGATCGGCGCGCGCATCGGCTGCACGCCCGACGAGCGCCTCACGCTCGCCGACGCCGCGCTGTTGCACGACGTGGGCTACCACATCAACTACGATCGCCACCACAAGCACTCCTACCATCTGATCCTGCACGCCGAGCTGCTCGGCATCGCGCCGAGCGAGCAGGTCGTGATCGCGAACGTGGCGCGCTATCACCGCGGGGCGCCGCCGAAGAAGAAGCATCGCAACTTCGGCAATCTCGACAAGGCGCTGCGCGAGCAGATCATCCGGCTCTCGGCCATTCTGCGCGTGGCCGATGGATTCGATCGGGGCCACGTCGGCGCAGTGGGCGACCTTGGCGTGCGGTGGGTTCAACGCGCCATTCGCATCACGCCCAAGCCGGCGCGCGGCGCCAACCCACTCCGTCTCGAGCTGTGGGGCGCGCACCGGAAATCGCAACTCCTCGCCGAGCTCGCCGGTGTCCCGGTCGAGATCGTCGCCGCTGACGGTGCGGTGATGTCGTCGACGGACGTGACGGGGGACGGAGAGTGACGGGTCGGAGAGCTGCCAGACCGGCGGCCAACCGCCATACATGTCATACCGGCGAATTCCCGGCCGTACTTGGGACTTGATACCATCTGCGAGGTACTTCGTACGGCCCGTCCGTCGCTGTCAAACTGGCCGCTGGCCGCCGAATGGCAGGTAGAGAGTATTTCGCACCTCGTACGAGGTACCGAGTACAGCCGAGTGGAATCATCGCGGATGAACCGACCTGTACGTTCGGCGCGGCCGAGCGTCAGACCGTCAACCCGTCCGACCGCCGCTCCTCGCCCCACGAATCGTTGATGAGGCGCGCGTGCACCGACTGCGCCTCTCCGTCCGGGACGAGCTGCGTGTAGCGGCCTTCGGCGTCCAGCACCCACGCCTGGCGGTTGTCGTCCAGGCAGGACTGGAGCAGGCTGCGCAGGCGCTCGCGGAGCCGCGGTGCCTCGACTGGCGCTACCGCTTCGACGCGCCGCAGGAAGTTGCGCGGCATCCAGTCGGCCGAGCCGATGTAGAACTCATCGTCGCCACCGTTGCCGAACTGCCAGACGCGCGAGTGCTCGAGGAAGCGGCCGATGATGCTGCGGACGCGAATGCGCGAGCTCACACCGGCGAGGCCCGGCCGGAGACAGCAGATCCCGCGCACGATGAGGTCGATCTCCACCCCGGCCTCCGATGCGGCGTACAGCGCGTCGATCGTGGCCGAGTCGACGAGGGCGTTCATCTTGGCCACGATGCGGCCGCCCCGGCCCTCGCGCGCCTGCGCTGTCTCGCGCGCGATCAGCTCGAGGAACCGGTCGCGCATGTTCGCCGGCGCCACCAGCAGCTTGCGGTACAGCCGCTGCCGCGAGATGCCGGTGAGCGAGTTGAACAGGTCGCTGACGTCGGCGCCGATGGACGGGCTGCACGTGAACAGCCCGACGTCGGTATACAGCCGCGCGGTACGCGAGTTGTAATTGCCGCTGCCGATGTGCACGTAGCGACGAATGCCATCCGGCTCGCGGCGCACCACCATCGCCGTCTTGGTGTGCGTCTTGAGCAGCGCCGAGCCGTAGCCCACGTGCACGCCGTAGTCCTCGAGGGTGCGCGCCCAGGTGATGTTGTTCGCCTCGTCGAAGCGTGCCCGCAGCTCCACGAGCACGGCCACCTGCTTGCCCCGCTGCGCCGCCTCGGTGAGCGCATTCACGATCGCCGTGTCGCCCGACGTGCGATAGAGCGTGAGCTTGATCGCCAGCACGTTGTCGTCGATCGCCGCGCTCTGGAGGAAGCGCTCCACCGTGGCCGGGAAGGAGTCGAACGGGTGGTGCACCAGCAGGTCGCGCTCACGGATGACCTCGAAGATCGACCGGTCCGGATCGCGCAGCTCCGGCGGAACGCTCGGCGTGAAGGGCGGGTCGCGCAGGTCGGCGATGTCGAGCGACGACAGCTCGAGCAGATCGGATACGTCGAGCAGATGGCCGACCTCCTCGATGTCCGCCTCGCTGAGCGTCGTCTTGGCGGGGAAGTCGGCGTCGCGCAGCTCCTCGAGCAGCAGCGCGCGTAGATGCCCGGGCATGTCGTCCTGGATCTCGAGCCTGATCACTTCCCCGAAGCGGCGCTCGAACACACGCTCTTCGATGGACGCGAGCAGGTCGTCCGGATCCTCGAGGTTGGTGAACTCCAGGTCGGAGTAGCGTGTGACGCGGAACGCGTACCAGCCGACGACGTCCATGCCCGAGAAGAGGGCCTCGAGATTCTCGCCGATCACCTGCTCGAGCGGCACGTACTCGTGCGCACGCCCCGGGACCGGTACCCAGCGCGAGAGCCGCTCCGGTACCTTCACGCGCGCGAAGTGCAGCGTGCCCTGCATCGGGTCGCGCACCTCGACCGCCAGCGAGAGCGAGAGGTTGGAGACGTACGGGAACGGGTGACCCGGGTCGACGGCGAGCGGGGTGAGGACGGGAAAGATCTGCGACTCGAACTGCTCGTCGATCGCGCGGCGCTCGCCGGCGGTGAGCTCGCCCATGCCGACGAGGCGCACGCCACGGGGCGCCAGCTCCTGGAGCAGCTCTCCGAGAATGCGCCGCTGGTCGTCGAGCAGGAGGGATACCCGGTCCCGGATGGCGGCGAGCTGCTCGGTCGGGGTGAGCCCGTCGGGCGTATGATGAAGGGTGCCGGAGGCGATCTGTCGTCGCAGTCCGGCCACCCGCACCATGAAGAATTCGTCGAGGTTGCTGCCGAAGATGGCGAGAAACTTGAGCCGCTCCAGCAGCGGCACTCGCGGGTCCGCCGCCTCGTGCAGCACGCGCGCGTTGAAGGCGAGCCAGCTCAGCTCGCGGTTGAGGTAGAGTGGTGGAGGGGGCGGAGCGGATTCGGCCATGGAACCTAGTAAACGTCCCCTACCTGATCGTGTCCAGCCTGGTCACGAGGGCGGTCCGCATGTTCTCGGGCAGCGGCGCGTAGTCCAGCGGACCGGCCAGCGCCTGGCCATCGGTGAGCGCCCACCGGAGGAAATCGACCAGCTTCTTTCCCTTGGCCGCGTCGGGCTGCTTCTGATAGGCGATGATCCACGTGAACGAGGAGATCGGATAGGCGCCCATCCCGTTCGCGTTCACGATCGACACCCTGTAATCCGTGTTCGCCGGAAGCGTGCCGGCCGCGCCTGCGGCCGCGGCGGTGGCGGAGCGGATCGAGGGCGCCACGAACTCGCCGCCGGCGTTCCTGAGCTGGGCCGTGGCCAACTTGTTCTGAGTCGCGTACGCGAGCTCCACGTAGCCGATGGCGCCGGGCGTCTGCTTCACCTGTCCCGCCACGCCTTCATTGCCCTTCGCCCCCAGGCCGGCCGGCCACTGCACTTCCTTCCCCCTCCCCGGCTTTGCTGCCCATGCCGGGCTCACCGCGGCGAGGTAGTCGGTGAACACGTAGCTCGTGCCGCTGCCGTCCGAGCGGTGCACCACGAGGAGATCGGTCGCGGGCAGCGCGACGCCGGGGTTGAGCGACGCGATGCGCGCGTCGTTCCACTTCGTGATCTGCCCCTGATAGATCGACGCCAGGACGTCGCCGGTGAGCTTGAGTGGCTGGGTGACCTGCGCGAGGTTGTACGTCACCGCCACGGCGCCGAGCACCGTCGGGATGTGCATGATCGGCCCGCCCTTCGCCTTCGCCAGCTCGGCGTCGCTCATCGGCGCGTCCGTCGCGCCGAAATCCACCGTCTGCTCCGAGAGCTGGCGAATGCCGCCGCCCGAGCCGATCGACTGGTAGTTGATCTTCACGCCGGTTTTGGCGGCGTAGTCGGAGAACCACTTGCTGTAGATCGGATACGGAAAGGTCGCGCCCGCGCCAGTCAGGTCCGCGCCTGAGGAGGTCGAGCCAGCTGGGGTCGTACCGGCGGCGGCGTCTTTCTTCGACGCGTCGCCGCATGCGGCGGCGAGCGCAAGCGCGGCGACTGCAACGAAAATGCGAGGCATGAGGCTCCGATGGGTGAGAGTCATCGAGGAAACATGACTCCGCCGCAACGGTGTTTCAGCCCGTCACGGAAACCGTGACGCAATCGCGACAAAACGATAGTGCCTACAGCTTCACGAGACTGGCGAGGATCCAGTACGCAGCGGCCGCCATCAACCCGGCTGCGGGGATGGTCAGCACCCATGCCCACACGATCCGACCGGCGAGTCCCCACCGCACCGCCGACAACCGGTTCGTGGCGCCCACGCCTACGATCGAGCCCGTGATCGTGTGCGTCGTGCTCACGGGAATCCCCCAGTGCGTGGCCAGCTGGATGGCGATGGCGCCGCCCGTCTCGGCCGCGAAGCCGCTGATCGGCCGCAGCTTGGTGATCCGAGAGCCCATCGTGTGCACGATCCGCCACCCGCCGAACAGCGTGCCGAGCGAGATCGCCGAGTACGCGCCCACCTCGACCCAGCGCGGGATCGTGGAGAAGTCCGCGACATAGAGGTGGTGCAGCCAGCCGGTCTGGTTCGCGAAGTACGCCTTGCTCGCCACCAGCAGACCGAGGATGATGCCCATCGTCTTCTGCGCGTCGTTACCGCCGTGCGAATACGAGAGGAGCGCGGAGCTGAACAGCTGCGCCGGACGGAACACGCGGTCCGCTCGGCCGGCGCTCATCCGCTTGAAGGTCCAGTAGCAGATGATCATCAACGTGAAGCCGGCGAGAAATCCGACGAGCGGCGACACGACGATGAACGACAGCGTCTGGATCCACTTGGTGCCCCAGGTGATCGCGCTCAATCCCGCCTTCGCCATGGCGGCGCCCGCGTAGCCGCCGATGAGGGCGTGCGACGAGCTGGAGGGGATGCCGTAGTACCAGGTGATGATGTTCCAGAGGATCGCGCCGAGCAGCGCCCCGAGGATGACGTTCGGGTCCACGATGCTCTGCTCGATCATGCCGCCACCGACGGCCTTCGCTACTGCCACTCCACCCGTGAACAAGGCGGCGAAGTTGAAGAACGCCGCCCAGATCACCGCCGCGAGTGGGCTGAGCACCCGCGTCCCCACGATGGTGGCGATGGAGTTCGCCGAATCGTGGAAGCCATTGCTGAAATCGAAGATGAAGGCGATCGCGATGATCGCGATGACGTACCAGACCACGGATCAGGCGTTCTTGAGGGAGATGCTCTGCACCGCGAGGGCGACGCCCATGCACTGATCGATCGCCAGCTCAAGCGACTCGTAGATCTCCTTCCAGCGAATCACCTCGATCGGATCGGGCTTTCCGGCGAACAGGGCGCCTACCGCTTCGTGGTACAGCGCGTCCCCTTCTTCCTCCAGCAGCTTGATCTTCGCCGTCTGGGTGGCCACCTCGCTCGGCCGCTTGATGGACGCCACCGATTGCGCGATGTGCTCGGCGGCCCGCACCAGCACACCCGCCATCTGCCGAGCCGGCGCGCGCACCTCGTTGATGTGCAGCATCACCACGCGGCGCGCCGTCCCGTCGAGACGGTCGATCACGTCGTCGAGGCGCGAACCGAGCAGATGGATGTCCTCCCGATCGATCGGCGTGATGAAGCTTCGATCGATGCGCGTGCTGATCGAGAGCGTGAGCTGATCGGCCATGTGCTCGACGTCCTTGATCTTCGCCACGAGATCCGCCGTACGGCTCGGATCAGCGAAGAGCTGGTCGAGTAGCTGCGCCGAGGTCTTGAGGTGGCCAGCGAGCTGGTTGAACAGGTCGAAGAACTGCTCGTCGCGCGGGATGAGGCGACTCAGCATGAAATCAACGGGATCGGAGGGAGTGGGGCGGCCGCCACGAAGTTACCCGGACGTGTCTGGTGGGGCAAACTCCGGAGCCTCGGTAGCCGGCCTGAGCGGCCGATGGTGCGCGCACCTTGTGTGCCTCTGTGCGTCAGAAACCGTCCACAGGTTCCCCGGCCCCCCGCCGGTCGCAAGATCAGGAGCCAGAGCGTGGCACTGCTCCAACATCCAGCGGATCATTCCGAGTGGCTGTCGGACTTCGAGTGGCCCGCCATGCCACTGCGACCACGCGGGCATCGTTCCTTTACTCGTCGAGAGCGTCGGAGAGCCGGCACTCTTCCATTGGGGGTGCGCCGAATAGCGCCCTCATCAGCCCTCCGACGCGCCTTGGTTCGGTGAGCGGATCTCGCCCCGCAACCCCAAGCAGTCGTGCGGTTGCCCGAGTGAGTGACTGACCAGTAAAGGATGGATGCCGGCATGGTCGAACGGCGTGGCGGGCCATTAAGAGTCCGACAGCCACACGGAGCGATCCGCTGGATGCTGGAGCAGTTCAAAAGCTGTTGCTCTTGCGACCGGCGCATCGATCCCGCTCTCCCGAGATGAGCTTTTTTTCCGGCAGCTCGAACCTGCCGCTTGCCTCTGCCGGAAGGGCATTGGACGGCCAAGACGTGTCAGCCTGTCACGCAAGAGCTGGTGACGAGCCCGTCAACGCTGTCAATGTGGCGGACTACCTCCGGTCCCGGACTTGCGCCGATTGCCCGCATCCGTGGCAGCACGACTGCCACGTGCTCACCATTCATCGAGGAAGCAAATGGCGGATAAAGTCATCGGCATCGACCTCGGGACGACGAACTCGGTCGTCTCGGTCATGGAAGGAGGCGATCCCGTCGTCATTCCCAACGCCGAGGGAGGCCGCACCACTCCGTCGGTCGTCGGATTCACCAAGGACGGCGAGCGACTCGTCGGAACCGTCGCCAAGCGGCAGGCGGTCACCAACCCGCAGAACACCGTGTTCTCGATCAAGCGGTTCATGGGCCGCAAGATCAGCGAGGTGCAGGACGAGATCAAACGCGTCCCGTACAAGGTCGTCTCCGGCCCGAACGACACGGCGATGGTCGAGGTCCAGGGCAAGCGGTACTCGCCGCCCGAGATCTCGGCGATGATCCTTCAGAAGATGAAGCAGACGGCGGAGGACTACCTCGGTCAGACGGTGACCAAGGCCGTCGTCACCGTGCCCGCCTACTTCAACGATTCTCAACGTCAAGCAACGAAAGACGCCGGGAAGATTGCGGGGCTCGACGTCCTGCGCATCATCAACGAGCCAACGGCCGCGGCTCTCGCGTATGGGCTCGACAAGAAGAAGGATGAAAAGGTCGCGGTGTTCGATCTGGGCGGCGGAACGTACGACATCTCCGTGCTCGAGCTGTACGACGTGGAGGGCTCGCGCCAGTTCGAGGTGAAGTCCACCAACGGCGACACCCACCTCGGCGGCGACGACTTCGACCAGCGCGTGATCGACTGGATCGTGGGCGAGTTCAAGCGCGATCAGGGGATCGACCTCTCCAAGGATCCGATGGCGCTCCAGCGCCTGAAGGAAGCGGCCGAGAAGGCGAAGATGGAGCTGTCGAGCACCAACGCGACGGACATCAACCTGCCGTTCATCACGGCCGATCAGAGCGGCCCGAAGCATCTCAACTACCAGCTCACGCGCTCCAAGTTCGAGCAGCTCGTGGATGATCTCATCACGCGCACCCTCGAGCCGATGCGGAAGGCCCTGAAGGATGCGGGGCTGGAGCCGAAGGACATCGATGAAGTGCTGCTCGTCGGCGGCTCGACGCGCATCCCGAAGATCCAGG
This sequence comes from Gemmatimonadaceae bacterium, assembly GCA_045804305.1. Lineage (GTDB taxonomy): Bacteria > Gemmatimonadota > Gemmatimonadetes > Gemmatimonadales > Gemmatimonadaceae > AG11. Next base: position 10,461 of record JBJMNM010000586.1, read on the forward strand.
AAGAGGTCAAGAAGTTCTTCGGCAAGGACCCGAACAAGGGCGTGAACCCGGACGAGGTCGTGGCGATCGGCGCGGCCGTGCAGGGCGCTGTCCTCACGGGCGAGCAGAAGGACGTTCTCCTGCTCGACGTCACTCCCCTCTCGCTCGGCATCGAGACGCTGGGCGGCGTGACCACGGTGCTCATCCCGCGGAACACGACCATCCCGACGAAGAAGTCCGAGACCTTCAGCACGGCCGACGACAACCAGACGACCGTCGAGATTCACGTGCTCCAGGGCGAGCGCGAGCTGGCGCGGGACAACCGGACGATCGGCAAGTTCCAGCTCACGGGCATTCCGCCCGCTCCGCGCGGCATGCCGCAGGTGGAGGTGGCGTTCGACATCGACGCGAACGGCATCCTGCATGTGGCCGCCAAGGACAAGGCGACGAACAAGGAGCAGAAGATCCGCATCGAGGCGTCGAGCGGACTGTCGGACGCCGAGATCGACAAGATGGTGAAGGACGCCGAGAAGAACGCGGACGAGGACAAGAAGCGCCGCGAGGAGATCGAGACGAGAAATCGCCTGGACTCCATGACCTACGAGGTGGAGAAGAACTCCAAGGAGTGGGCCGACAAGCTTCCCACGGAGCTCAAGAGCAAGCTCGATGCGGCGGTGGAGCGCGCTCGGAAGGCGCTGCGCGGCGACGACCTGAGTGAGATCAGGGCGGCGCAGGAAGAGCTGAGTCGGGTGTTCAACGAGGCGGGGCAGTCGTTCTATGCGCAGAGCCAGGGTGCACAGAGCGGTGCCGAAGCCGGCGCGGCCGGGCCAACGGGTGGCCAGACAGGCGACACGGCGGGAAATGGCGCCAAGCCCGCCGACGACGTGGTGGAAGCGGACTACGAGATCGTGGACGAGGGCAAGAAGTAACCCTCGCCCCCCTCTCGGGGTCTGAATTGGAAACCAGACGGGCGTCGTAGGTGTCCTAGGCAGGGACACGCGGCGCCCGTCAGCATGTGATAGAATTCGTCAGTGGCAGCAGCACCTCTACTCCAGAAGGGTCGATGAGCATGGCATCCAGATCGAGTCGCGCGCGCTTCGGCATCGCGGTGACAACGGCGTTCGTCTGCGGGCTCGTCTTCGCGTCGGGGTTCGACCTGACGCGATTCGGCTTCGCGCAGGAAGGAAAGGGCGGAAAGGTCTCCTCGTCGCAGGTGCAGTCGCTCGCCGAAACGGGCAGCGCCTTCGAGGCGATCGCGGATCACGTGACGCCGAGCGTGGTGTCCATCCAGACGCAGCGCGTCCGCACGCCGTCGCGCGGTCGCGGTCAACGTCCAGGCATCGAGGACTTCTTCCGCAACTTCGAGCAGGCGCCGCAGCGTGAGGAGGCCCAGGAAGCGAGCGGGACCGGCTTCATCGTCTCCAAGGATGGCTACATCCTGACCAACAACCATGTGGTCGCCGACGCCGACAAGGTGACGGTCACCCTGCTCGACAAGCGCAGCTTCGAGGCGAAGGTCGTCGGCCGCGACCCGACGACGGACGTGGCCGTGATCAAGATCGCCGGCAGCAACCTTCCCGTGGCCACGATGGGCGACGACAACAACGCCCGCGTCGGGCAGTGGGTGGTGGCGATCGGCAATCCGCTCGGCCTGGACTTCACCGTCACGGCGGGCATCGTCAGCGCCAAGGGGCGGCCCCTTCAGGGCCTCCTCGGCGGGCGCTACGAGATCACCGACTACATCCAGACCGACGCGGCCATCAATCCCGGCAACTCGGGTGGACCCCTCGTGAACATCCGCGGTGAGGTGATCGGCATCAACAGCGCGATCGCCAGCAGCACGGGATTCTACGCCGGCTACGGCTTCGCCATTCCGATCACGCTTGCGAAGCAGGTGATGGACGACCTGATCGCGAACGGCCGGGTGCGGCGGTCGGTGATCGGCGTCGCGATTCAGAATGCGACCGCGGCCGACGCCAAGGCGGCGGGACTGAACGAGGTCACCGGCGTGCTGGTGCAGACCTACAGCTTCGACCCGGTGGACGAGAGCCCGGCGAAGCGCGCCGGCATCGAGCCGGGCGACGTGATCGTGGCGGCGGATGGCAAGCCGACCGATCGTGTGAGCACGCTCCAGCGCATCGTGCGGCAGCACAAGCCGGGCGAGACGATCACCTTCGACGTGATGCGCTTCGGCTCGCGGAAGAGCTACCGCGTGACGCTCAAGGAGGCGCCTGAGGCGCAGACGCAGGTGGCCTCGGTGGAAGCGCCGACGCGCAGCAATCCCCAGCCCGAGAGCCGCCGGTTCGACAAGATCGGCATTGCGGTGGAGCAGGTGTCGCCCGAGCTCGTGACGCGGGCGCGCGTGGCGGAGGCGTACCGGAAGGGGCTGATCGTCAGCGACGTGAGCGTCACGGGTCCG
>JBJMNM010000587.1:0-5818 GCA_045804305.1 Gemmatimonadaceae bacterium
CGGCAAGGACGCGCAGATCACCGCGATGCGTGGCGCACGAGGCTATCTCGGCGACAAGCTCACTCGCGTGGCGACGCCGCATCGGCTCCTCGACCCGAAGGCGGGGCCGTTGATCGCGGTGCGACTCTCGATTCTCACCCGGAAGACGCTCGGCGGGCTCGAGACCGATCTATTGAGCCGAGTGCTCGGCGGCGACGGGCGCGCGATTCCGGGATTGTATGCGGCGGGGGAAGTGGCCGGCTTCGGTGGGGGCGGGATGCACGGGTATCGTTCGCTCGAAGGGACCTTCCTCGGCGGCTGCATCTTTTCGGGGCGTGCTGCCGGCCGCGCCGCCGCCGAGGGGACGGCATCATGACGGCTCATTTGCTCCTGATCTGTGGGAGCCTCCGCGCCGGATCGGTGAACGCGGCCGTGCTGCGCACCGCGGCGACGCTTGCGCCAGCCGACGTGACCACCAGCATCTATGACGGGCTGGCGACATTGCCGTACTTCGACCCGGACGCCGATCACGACCCGCTACCACCGACTGTCGCGCTGCTGCGTGCGGCGATCGCCGCTGCAGGTGCGGTGCTCTTCTGCACGCCGGAGTATGCGGGAGCCCTGCCCGGCTCTTTCAAGAATCTGCTGGACTGGACGGTCGGCGGTGAGGAGATGTACCGCAAGCCGGTCGCCTGGATCAACGCGTCCACCGCTCCATCCGGCGCGGTCAACGCGCATGCATCCCTGCGCACGGTGCTGGGATACCTGAGCACCGAGATCGTCGAGGCGGCATGTGTCGCCATTCCGGTTCCGCGGGCGAGCATCGGCAGCGATGGACTTATCGGCGACGACACGATCCGGGAAGAAATCGCCGCGGCGGTGGCGACGCTGGCCAATCACGTCGGCTGAGGTTGTCATCCCGCAGGAGCGCCGAAGGCGCGAGTGTCGGGACCTACTCTACAGGGCGAGTCACTCAGCCAGGCAAGTAGGTCCCGACACTCGCTGCGCTCCTGCGGGATGACAACCCACCGGACGGCACGCTACCGCCGCCCGCCCACCTCGTCGACGTGATCCAGCAACTCGGCCGGGTCCTCGAACACCCGATACGCGCCCGCGCGCTCCAGCTCGTCCATGCCGTACCCGCCGGACAACAGCCCGATGCCGAGCGAGCGGGCGCGACGCGCGGCCAGCATGTCCCAGACCGAATCGCCAACCACCGACGACGCCTCGATCGGAACGCCCAGCCGCTCCGCCGCGGCGAGAAAGAGATCCGGGTCCGGCTTGGCGTACTTCACCTGATCCCGCGTCACCACGGGCGTGCGCGCGAAGTCGACGCCGAGCTGCTCGATCACCGGCCGCGCCGTCTCCATCCGGCCGCTGGTGGCGATGGCCCACGGGATTCCCGCGTCGGTGAGGTAGGCGAGCAGCTCGCGCGCGCCGGGCAGGGGGCGAACGTCGCCCGAGTGCCGCAGGTAGGCCTCGGCGTGAAGTCTCGCGAGCCGCTCGATCCGCGCCGGATCGATCTCCAGCCCGGTCTCGCGCAACAGCATGTTGGTGAACAGTCCGCCGCTCATCCCGATCTTCCGATGGATGCGCCACACCGAGAGGGGAATGCCCTCCGCGTCGAGCGCCTCACGCCACGACAGCACGTGCTGGTAGACGCTGTCCACGAGCGTGCCGTCGAGGTCGAAGAGGAAGGCGGTCTGGAGGCGCGACATGTCCACCTCGTCGTGAAGAGCCGGCCGGCCCTACGCGGCGATGGGCGCGTCGAGCAGCTGGGCCAGAAATCGCTCCGTACCGGCAGGGCCGGTCACATCGAGCGTGAGCGAAGCACTTCCCAAGCCAAGGCCCACGCGAAACTCCAGCGACTCGCAGTATGCGCGCTCGTGCTCGGCGACGGTGGCGATCTGGCGCAGCCGCTCGGCGGTCGCCACGAAGCGGAAGCGCATGCCGTGAGAGACCGGGGTCCGCTCGATGGCATGCTCGACCAGGCCTGGCAGATACTCCTGGCGCTGGCCGCGGTACTCGGTGGAAAGGTGCGTACAGGGCGTAGCTGGCATTTCGGGGTTCCGGTCGACGTTGTCCCAGGAATACGCCTGCACGCCAACCTGTTCCTGCGTGCGCTGGACGAGGCCGCGTACCCTCCGTGCGCTGGCGCACGCGGATGCATAGATTGGCAGCATGGGAAACCCCGAGACACCCCCCTCACGCTGGCACGTCCCACCAACGGCGAAGGATCGGAGCGCGGCGCAGCGCGCCGTCAATGCCTTGCTGGACGAGCTCGCCCCGGAGCGTGTCATCAAGCGCGCCGAGCGTGCACCCATGACAGTGGAGCAGCATCGCAGCCCGAACGGCTGCGTGCTCCAGGGACCGACGGCTGCGCTCTCCGTGTCGTGGTTCCCCGATGCCGACAAGGATGGCGCGGTGGGCGAGCTCCACATCGTGGTGTGGCGTGGCATCGTATCGCGTCGCGGCGCCGCGCGACGTCCGGATGGAGCAGTCGTCTCGCGCGATCTCGTGTTGTATCCCGTCGAGGGGGCCACGCCGGAATGCATGTGGCGAGCCGCCGACGGGTCGACGCACGACACGCACTCGCTGGCCGCGCACTGCCTCGCGCTCCTCGCCGACGAGATCGCCGCCGCGGGCGCGTGAGCGCTCCCCGCACGGGAGCGCCCACGCCCTGCGTGCTCACGGCACGATCTGGCGCACCGTTGGGTAGGTGATCCCGAGCTGCTCCAGGTACGTCGGGTACTTCTCGGGATCGTAGTACAGCTTCCGCATCTCGGGGCGGTACTTCGCCATGATGTTCTCGTTCAGCCAGATGGGCGGCTTGTCGGTGGGGGCGAAGAAGGGCCGGTACTTCACGGTCTTCGTCTGCTCGTTGTTGAAGTAGTCCCACGCGTCGGTCACGACCTTCGGCGTGAGCAGGATGTCGAGCATCGTCATCGCCTGCACCTTCGCCCCGGTCACGACTCCCTTGTGCGCGATGGGCGTGGCCATCGAGATGGCGTTCGCCCAGTTGTGGCCCGGCATTCCCGGAATGTTGGACGGGTACCGCAGCGTGACGGTCGGCACGACCCAGCTCACGTCGCCGATGTCGTCGGAGCCACCGCCCGTGCGACGGTTTTCCGGAATCGGTCCGTTGAGCTCACGCCGTGCGGTGAGCCCGCTGTCGGGCACGCCGAGCTCACGCTGGATCCCTCGCGCGAGCGTCTGATCCTTGGCGTCCCACACCGGTGATCCGACTTTCTCGATGTTGCGGTACATCGCCTCCGCGATCGGCCGTGAAAAGTGCCCGCTCCAGCCGGAGCCGACCATCATGATCGTGTCGATCTGGGTGCCGGTCATGAGCGCGGCCCCCTGCGCCATCTTCTTGGCCTCTTCGAACATCGCGAGCGTCTTCGGGTAGTCGCGCTCGCGAAAGTAGAACCAGATGCTCGCCGTGCTCGGGACGACGTTCGGCTGGTCGCCGCCGTCGGGGATCACGTAGTGCGAGCGCTGCGCGAGCTCCATGTGCTCGCGATGGAACTCCCATCCGTTCGCCATCAGCATCACCGCGTCCAGCGCGCTCTTTCCACGCCATGGCGCGCCTGCCGCATGGGCGCTGGAGCCCTTGAACTTGAAGATCGCCGAGATGAGCGCGTTCTGGCTGGACTGCCCCCAGGACACTCCGAGCGCGTTGTCGACGTGCGCGAACAGCGTGATGTCGACGTCCTTGAACACCCCGGCGCGCACGAGAAACGCCTTGCCGGCCATCTGCTCCTCGGCCACACCGGGCCAGAGCACGAGCGTGCCGGGAATGTGGTCGCGCTCCATGATCTTCTTCACCGCGAGCGCCGCGGCGATGTTGAGCGGCATGCCCGAGTTGTGTCCTTCGCCGTGGCCCGGCGCGCCAGCGATCATCGGATCGCGGTAGCCGACACCCGGCTTCTGCGTGGCTTGCGGGATGTCGTCGATGTCGCTGCCGAGCGAGATCACCGGCTTCCCCGAGCCCCAGCGCGCCACGAAGGCCGTGGGAATGCCGGCGACTCCGCGCTCCACGGTGAACCCGTTCTTCTCGAGGATGCCGGTGAGATACTTCGACGTCTCGAACTCCTGGAAGCCAAGCTCTCCATAGGAGAACACCTGGTCGACCATGACCTGGATCTGCTTGGCCTGCGCGTCGATCTCCTTCGCCGCCTCGGCCTTGAGGGCCTCGAGTCGCGGCGTGCCGGGATAGCGGTACTTGATGGAGTCGGCCGCGTTGCCGCCGGCGCCTCGTTGGGCCAGGAGAGTGGCCGGCGCGGCGGACAGCAATGCGGCGGCGAGTGGGAGAGAGAACTTCCAGACGGTGAGACGAACCATCGAGCAGGCTCCGGTGGTGGGCGGTGAAGCGGGAGACGAGCGTTCGCGGCCACGGCCGCCGATCGCTGAAGGAATCTCCGCTCCCGCTCCGCAATACGCGAGAGGGAGACCTCGCGTTGGCGCGGCGCCGCCCCTGTGGTGCACCTTTGATGCAGCGGACATCAGCGACAAGCGAATGCACGGGAACGACGGAAGTGGATTCTTTCGCCGTTCAGCGAGGCTCCACGATCGGTCCGCGAATCTCGGCGATATCGCCGTGCAGTCGCAGCGGTCGAGCCCTCTTCAATACCTGACGACGTGACCGATCTCCTCGCCGCTCGCTGTCAGATGGCGATCTCCCTCGGCTTTCACATCGTGTTTGCCGAGATCGGCGTGGCGATGCCTATCCTCATGGTGCTCGCCGAGTGGCGGTGGCGGCGAAGCGGCGACGTCATGTACCTCGATCTCTCGCACCGCTGGGCGAAGGGAACGGCCATCCTGTTCGCGGTGGGCGCGGTATCCGGAACGGTGTTGTCGTTCGAGCTCGGACTCCTCTGGCCGGGCTTCATGCGGCTGGCTGGACCAATGATCGGGCTGCCCTTCTCGCTCGAGGGGTTCGCGTTTTTCGCCGAGGCGATCTTCCTCGGGGTCTACCTGTATGGGTGGGATCGTGTCGGACCGCGGGCACATCTCGCCGCCGGGGTCCTGGTGGCGCTCGCCGGCACCGCGTCCGCGGTGTTCGTCGTGCTGGTCAACGCATGGATGAACACGCCGGTCGGCTACGAGCTCGCCGGTGGCCGCCTGACGAGCATCGATCCGATCAAGGGCATGATGAGCCCAGCGGCGTTCCAGCAGGCGCTCCACATGGTGCTCGCGGCGTTCGCCGCCACGGGCATGGCAGTCGCCGGCGTGCACGCGTGGATGCTGCTGCGCGAACGGTCGCCTGCATTCCACGCGCGCGCTTTGAGCCTCGCCCTCCTGCTCGGCGCGCCGGCCGCCGTGCTGCAACCGGTGTCGGGAGACCTGAGCGCGCGCGTCGTTGCGACCACACAGCCGGTAAAGCTGGCAGCGCTCGAATCGCTGTGGGAGACGCGCCGCGGCGCACCGCTCCAGATTGGCGGTCTCCCCGACGAGACGCGCGAGCAGACCCGCTGGTCGATCGAGATTCCATATGGCCTGTCCCTGCTCGCGTTTCGTGATCCGCATGCCGAGGTGAAGGGGTTGAAGGCATTCCCGCGCGCCGATCGTCCGCCGGTCGCCGTCGTGCACCTCGGCTTTCAGGTGATGGTGGCGCTCGGCACCGCCCTGGCCGTCGTCGCGCTCTGGGCGGCCTGGACCGCCTGGCGACGGCGCGAGATGGCGAAGGAGCGAGGGCTGCTGCGCGCGCTCGTCGTCGTCGCGCCGTTCGGCTTTCTCGCCACCGAAGCGGGCTGGATCGTCACCGAGGTGGGGCGGCAGCCATGGGTGGTGCAAGGCGTGCTGCGCACCGCCGAGGCCGTGACGCCGATGCCGGGGC
>JBJMNM010000588.1:0-9660 GCA_045804305.1 Gemmatimonadaceae bacterium
CGGCACCTTCGACGTCTTGATGCTCTGCTTGGCCCGGCTGATTCGCTGCGCCATCGTCGCCTCGGGAACGAGAAAGGCGTTCGCGATCTCGGCGGTGGTGAGGCCGCCGACGGCGCGAAGGGTGAGAGCGATCGCTGTCGGAAGGGTGAGCGCGGGATGACAGCACATGAAGAGGATCGCGAGGGTGTCGTCCTGCTCCGCCTCCAGGTCGGCATCGGGTGGCGGCACGAATGCCCACTCGGCCCACAGCTCGCCCGCCACCGCCTCCTCGCGGCGGCGGCGCGCCATCTCGCTGCGGAGCTGATCGGTGAGCCGCCTGACCGCCACGTGATAGAGCCAGCCGCCTGGATTGTCTGGAATGCCCTGCGCCGGCCACTGCGTGGCGGCCGCGATCATCGCCTCCTGCACGGCATCCTCGGCGGCGGCGAAGTCTCCATGCCGTCGCGTGAAGGCGCCGAGCACCTGTGGCGCCAGCTCGCGCAACAGGTGCCCGACGACGGAGGTCGTGGAGTTGATCTCGAGCTCCGATGTCACCTGGTCAGACAGGCGCGCTCATGACCTGCCGCACTTCGATCGGGATGATCAGCGGCGTGCCGCCGGGTCCCGGCGCCGTCGACGCCTTGGCCGCGATCTCGTAGGCCCGTTCGGGCCGGTCCACATCCACCATCCAGAATCCGGCGAGGAACTCCTTCGATTCGGGAAACACTCCGTCGGTCACGGGCGGCCCGCCGTTCTTGTTCGCACGCACAAGCTTGGCCTCGCCGGGCGCGGCGAGCCCCTCGGCGGCCACGAGCTCCCCCGCCTCGGTGAGCTCCTTGTTCAGACGCTTCATGAAGGCGATGTGCGCCTTGAAGTCGTCGGGGGACCAGCTGGTGATCTGATAGTCGCCGGTGCCAGCCGGTACGTTCATCATCAACATGTATCGCATGGGTCGTCTCCTTGGGTACGGCGCCGGGATTGGCGCTTGCATGGAGAAGTCGGAGCGGAGCGCCGGTTCTCGACATCGCCATTCTGGGCGCTTTCAGAGCTGTAAGCTGAAAGCTCGGCAGCCAGTGCAGAAGACGCCGTAGGCTGTAAGCTCTTGAGCAATAAGCTTCTCGCTGATCGCGGGTGCGACCGAGATCGCGAAACTTGGGCACGTAGGTAACGCACGGCGGAGCCACTGTTCGTCCTGAGCGGAGCGAAGGACCTGCACGTGCGGTTCCTCCACTGCGTTCAGGACGACATTCCGCAATGACGCCGTTCCGTTACGTATCAGCCCACGTATCGCGATGCTGTTCGGTACAGAGATCAGCGAGAAGCTGAGAGCTTACCAGCTTACAGCCTACGGCGTCTCCTGCACTGGCTTCCGGGCTTAAAGCTTCTCGCTTGAACTCACCGGAAGACTATCCACAGCACCCCGATGATCCCCGCCAGCAGCACCGACGCGATGATGTTCACCCGCCGCTTGCTCGGATCGTCCTCGGCCGCGGGCGACACGGCCGCGGTCTTGTAGGTGAGGTCGGCCACTCGCTGCGGCGGCGGTGGCGCGGTGGAGTAGCTCACGACTACGAGAATGACCGTGGAGAGCACGAACAACAGCGCCGCGAAGTGGAGAAAGTTGATGCTCGCGAACCAGAGCGGAAACGATCCCGGGGCGAGGTGCCCCTTCCCCAGCTCCAGCCCAAGCCGGGCCGCGCCGAGCACCAGGCCGGTCATGAGGGCGGACATGGCGCCCACGCCGTTCAGACGCGTGCTCAGAACACCGAACAGGAAGCAGGCGGCGATCGGCGGGGCGATGTACGCCTGCACGCTCTGGAGATAGATGTACAACTGGGGCGACACGTACTTCATGAACGGGATCCACGCGAAGCCCAGCCCGACGAGGATGATCGTCGAGCCGCGCCCGAAGGTCACCAGCTCGGACTCCGTCGCCTGCGGCTTGAGCTTCCGGTAGACGTCCCAGGTGAGCAGCGTGGAGCAGGAGTTGAACGCGGACGCCAGAGAGCTCATGAGCGCGGCGAGCATGCCGGCGAGCACGAGCCCCTTGAAGCCGGCGGGCAGCAGCCGCGTCACGAGCGCGGGATAGGCCGAGTCTCCAGCGCCGGCGCGGACGTCGCTGTACAGCGCGGCAGCCACCATGCCGGGAAGCACGAAGATGAACACCGGCAGCACCTTCAGGTAGCCGGCGAAGATCGTCCCCCGACGGGCCTCGGTCACGTTCTTCGCCGCGAGCACGCGCTGCACGATGTGCTGATCGGTGCACCAGTACCACACGCCGAGGATCGGCGCGCCGAAGACGACGCCGGTCCAGGGAAAATCGGGATGGTTCGACGGCTTCCACATGGAGAAGAAGTCGGCGGGGAGCCTGGCATGCAGGCCGCTCCATCCGCCGACGTCGTGGAGGCCGATGAACATGAGTGCCGCCGAGCCGGTGATCAGCACGACCGCCTGCGCCACTTCAGTGTAGATCACCGCGCGCAGCCCGCCCACGATCGTATAGAGCCCGGTGACGACGATGAGCAGGCCGGCGCTGGTCCACAGATCGAGTCCGGTGACGGCGTGCATCACGATTCCACCGGCGAACAGCGTGACGCTGATCTTCGTGAGCACGTAGCCGATGACGGAGACCCAGGTGAAATACCAGCGCGCCGCCGAGTTGTAGCGGCGCTCGAGGAACTCCGGCATGGTGTAGACGCCGCTGCGCAGGTAGAACGGCACGAACAGCCAGCCCAGCAGGAGCAGCATGAAGCAGGCGATCCACTCGAAGTGACCCACCGCGAGCCCGCTCGCCGCGCCGGTTCCCGCGAGCCCGACGAGATGCTCGCTGCCGATGTTGGACGCGAAGAGGCTGGCCCCGACCGCGAGCCAGCCCACGTCACGCCCGGCGAGAAAGTAGTCGGAGCTCAGTATCTTCTCGCGTCGCGCGGCCCAGATGCCGATCCACAGCAGCACGAGGAAATACGCGGCGATGACCGCGAAGTCGAAGGCGTGGAGGTTGCTCATGGTCTCGGTGGGAGGGTAGCGGACCGGCGTCGACGATCGTGCAGCGGCTGCGTCCTCACTTCTCCTTCGCGCGCTGGGCAAGCGCCGCCTGTTGTGCGGCGGGACGGTCGTACTTCGGCGCCTGATTGTACGCGTCGGACTTGCCCGGCGGAATGCTCAGGTACTTCCAGTCCGCTCCCCGCACCTCCTTCGCCACGTAGACGATCTGGCCCACGTGGTAGCTGACGTGCGCGAGCGAGCGATGCAGCGCCTCGTGCACGTGGAGGGGTTGGCCGCGAATGGACACGGAGAGGTGGAGCTGCTCATCGGTCAGCGTGGCAAGGGCGCCGAGCAGCGCCTCCCACCCTTCGGCCCACTTGGCCAGCAGCTCCTCGCGGGTCACCGTCCGCGCGTGAAACTCCTCCTCGCGCTGACGCCACGACTTCTCGCCGTCGCTGGTGAGGAAGTCGGTGAAGCGAGACCGGAGATTCCCCGAGATGTGCCAGCAGATCACGGCGACGGAGCTTCCCCCGCGCGGGCCGGGGGCGGAGAGCTCGGGATCCTTGAGCTGGTCGATGGCCGCGTCGGCCAGAGACTTGTAACGGAGGTACTCGGCGCGGATCGAGTCGATGAGGTTGGTCATCAGGAAGGGGATTGGTGTCGTCCCGAGGGAGCACGGCGACCGACGGACCTGTACGTGCAGGTCCTTCGCTGCGCTCAGGACGACAGAGGGAAGTACCCGTTCACCTCCGCAAACGGTACATCTCCCGCGCGCCGTGTAAAGGTGCCTAGGCCGCCACGTGGACGCGTTCCTTGATGTGCTTCAGGTTCGCCACGATCGTGAACGTCATGATCACCAGCAGCGACCAGGAGCTCCACTTGCCGACGTGTACCGTCGTCCATGCTCCGAGCTGGTCCGGATACCGCCACACGCCGAAGAAGGTGCTGATGTTCTCGGCGAGCCAGATGAAGAAGCCGATCAGGAGGAAGGCGAGCAGCAGGGGCATGGTGCGGTCGCGGTCGAACGGGCGGAACACCACGCTCGTGCGCGCATACAGCCCGAGCGCGCACGCGGCGAGATACCAGCGGAAGTCGCTGACGTAGTGATGCGTAAAGAAGTTCGCATAGATCGCCACGGCGATCACCGTGGCCATCCAGTAGGGTGGATGGTGGCGAACGCGGAGATCGAACACCCGCCACGCCTGGATGATGTAGCTGCCGACCGCCGCGTACATGAAGCCGGAGAACAGCGGCACGCCGAACAGCTTGGTGTAGGCGAAGTCCGGGTAGCTCCACGACCTGATGCCGCTCGACGTCTTGAACACCTCGAGCCCGAAACCGATCAGGTGGAACAGGGTGATCGCCTTCAGCTCATCCCACGTCTCCAGCCTGGCCCGGATCATCCATCCCTGGATCGCGAGTGCGATAAGCAGGAGCAGATCGTAACGCGGGATGCCCAGCACACCGCTGCGCGGCACGGCGAACACCGCGGTGAAGAACAGGCCGACGAAGAGGCAGGCACGCGCCTCCTTCACCACGAAGTAGGCCGATTCGACAGCCGCGCGGCGCAACCCGGACAACCGCGGCCGAGCGTGCGCGTTCAGCAGGTGGGCGTCCAGCGCATTGATGGGCATAAGGCAAAGCTCGCCAGAGGAACGGCCGCGTTCCAGAGTAAAGTTTTCGTCCCACCAAAACCGCCCCGATGCGGTGGTATGGGTCTGCCAATTGCGCGATTCCTTACACGTCCTGCCATGACAGGCTCGACACTTTCACATGGGGGTTCACCATGCAAAAACTCACTCGATGGCTCGCGATCGGCACGGCGGCGGTCGCCATGGCATGCGCTACTCAGCCACCAGTCACCACCACCACAACGACGACCACTACGTCCGGAGGTGACGTCGCGCTCTCCTCCGCCGGCGGCTTCTGGGCCGACTCGGTCGGAGGGACCTGGATCGACAGCACGGGGGCCCTATGGAGAGGTGGCCCCACCGGACTGAGCCTCGGCTTGCAGCCGGCAGAGATCAGTGGGCTGAACAACGCGAACATCGTCGCGCACCTGGTGGCCGGCGATTCGCTCGAAGTCGCGCTCTCGCGGTTGGGCGTGGATCGTGCCCAGAACACGGCCGTGCGCGACTTCGCGCAACGCATGGTCAACGAGCACTCGGCGCATCTCCAGATGGCTCGACAGATGGCGACGCAGGGGAACATCCAGCCGATGCCCGCGCCCGCCGATACGGCCGACGCCGGAATGGCGTCGCGCATCGTGAGCCGGCTCTCCGGCACCGGCACGGGGCCCGAGTTCGATCGGCGGCTCATGCGTGCGGAAGTGACGATGCATCAGCACATGCTCCACGAGCTCACCGCGGTGCGGCCGCAGGCCACCGGCGCCGCGCTCGACCTGATCGACCACACCGTCCCCGTCGTGCGGCAGCATCTCACCGACGCGCAGACGATCTGGCGGCAGGTCGGTGGCGGAATGAACGGCGCCATGAACCCGTGATGCGCTGATCGTCTCCGGATACCGAAGCGGCGTGCTCGAGGAATCTCGAGTACGCCGCTCTGACATCGTGCTGTGAGACACCGCACAACCCAAGAATCTTCTTGGGCGCGAGTGCGCCCAAATCAATATTGACGTCCATGTTTCGCGCGTTAGCATCGGGGAGCGCCGACGATGCCGTCCGCCGCGACCCCACCAGCCTTCCATCTCCCGATGCGCGCCGTCCCCTTCCGAGCTGTCCCCGTCCTCGCCATCGCCGCCCTGCTCCTGGCCGGCTGCGCCAGCACGACTCAGCGCGCGTACGTCGCGCCGACCTTCGCTACGATCATCAGCACCACCGAGGAACGGCAGGGCAATCCACCCGTGCACCTCATCTACGTGCGGAACCAATCCACCGTCCCTGTGGTGGTGTTCAGCACCAGCCTCTCCAGCTGCGAGAACGTAAAGGGGCAATGCTCCGTACGCCCGGCGAACGTGCGAATCGGGCCGGGACAGAGTCAGGTCATTCTGCGCGTGCAGCCCGATAACACCGTGCAGGGATTCAGCTACCGCTCCGGCTTCAGTTGGCGCGCTGATTCCTCCGATCTCACCGCGCTGTCGGCGCTTGCCGCCACCGGCGAGGCGAGCTCCCAGCAGAAGCTGTCCGCGATCCAGCGCGCCGACTCCCTGCGCCGCGCCGAGCGCGGCCCGCACGTGAACGAGCTGACGCGCGACGACTTCACGGTGCTCGCCGGCAAGGCGGTCGCGATCAGGGGGTACCCCGATTCGCTGCTGCTCGCGCCCGGGGAGAAGGCGAGCTTGAACGACATCCGCCTCCTCGTCCTGGATGATGCGGGCACGGTGCTCGGCGCCACGCGCTGGGTGCGCTGGCAGACACCGAGCAACCGCAGCGTGCAGTTCACGCCACCCGAGACTTTCCTCGCGCAGTCGCCGGGACGAGCCATCGTGCGTTTCCGGCTGGCGGACGAGGCGCAGACGAAGCTCGGCCGCGAGATCCCCGAGATCTCCTACCCGATCGTCGTCGCGTATGCCCCCGACCCGAACGCACCGATCTTCGCGGGCATCGCGACGGACGCCGACAGCCACGCGCCGCTCGGCTGCACCCGCGTCGCCCTCGAGGACAGCGTGCAGAACGTCGTCGCGAGCGATCGCACCAGCCGAGCGGGGACGTACTACCTGAGCGCGCCGCGCCCCGGCACATATCGCGTCCGCATCGACGCGTACGGCTGGGCACCGGTGTACGGGCCCGCCGAGCTGGCGTCGTCGGGCGAGCAGAAGCAGGCCCAGCTCGCGGTGCGATTCTCCGACCAGCTCCTCATGACCCGCCCCGGCATGGACGAGGAGGAATTTCGCCACGCGTCGCCGGCGGCGGTGTCCACCCTGCCGTTCGGCGGAGGCGCACGCGGGGCGTCGGCGGTGCCGGTCGTATCGGCCGTCACGCTGGGTGGCTCGGCGTCCACGCCGGTGCTCGGCATCGTCGGGAGCGCGCCGGCGGGAAACAGCTTCGTGCAGTTCGTCGTGGATTCGACGGGGCGCGTCGACATCGCGTCGGTGCAGGTGCCGATGGATGCAGGGAAGGCCGCAGCCGCGAGCGTACGGGCGGTGCTTCCGCGCGTTCGCTTCTCGCCCGCGCGCGCGGCGGGAAAGCCGGTCTGCGAGCTGCTCCGCATGCAGGTGAGCTTCAGCAAGCGATGAGACCCGCCCCGGCGGGGTTCGGCTATCGTCTCCGCAGCACGACCTCGAGCGCGCCCACGGACACCGAGCGGTTGTACCGGTTGAACGTCTCGGACACGCTTAGTCGGCGCACCTGTTCCACGTCCGTCACGGGTGTTGAGCGAAGCGCGTCGAGGTCGGGGAGCACCATCCCGTTGATCACGACGACCATCGGCACGAGGCGCTGCTCGAGCAGCGTCGATGGGCCGCGTGGGATGAAATAGCCTGGTCGCACGGCGCGAAGGGCATCCAGCAGCCATGGTCGGCCCGAGCCGAGCAGCTCGGAACTCCCCACGACGCTGCCTATCTTCGGCTCGGACGTCGTGCTGACGCGCGACTGCCCACACCCGGCGACGGCCACCGTCAGCAGCAGGCAGAACACCGATCTCCGAATCATCCCTTCCCCCGGGCACGAGTGTGTGGTGGGTGAAGGCGACGATAGGGGCTGGCCGTCGGCGAGCCGATGAAAATGTGGCCGACTGCGTGCCGGATGGTGCGAACCGTTCTTTCCGCGTCCCGAGTGGTCTCAGGCGACGGCTCGCCACTACATCATGACGTGCTCGTTCAGCGATTACGCTCGGACGAGAAGGCGAGCTTGAACCCGTCGGGGTCGTGTGCACGAAAGGCGCGCGCACCCCAAGGCATGTCGGCGGGTTCCGTGATGAGGGTGCCGCCGGCAGCCTTGACCCGCCGTGCCAACTGGTCGATGTCCTGTGCCGTCGTGAGCATGAGCGAGATCCCTTCGCCCTTGACCCGGTCCGTCCCCTTCGCCCCGTCATCCTGGTTGAGGAGGATGCGCACGGTTCCGGCTTTCAGCGCGACGGACAGCACTCGGCCGTCGCGTTTGTACTCCTGGTCCACGATGAAGCCGATCGCATCGCGATACCAGGCGACGCTCGACTCGAGATCCTTCACCGTGAGCGAGGCCGACAGCGAGATGGCACGGAAGGACTCCGGTTGGCCACGCTGGGTGGCGGCGCCAGTGATCGGTGTATTGGGCGTCATGAAGTCTACTGTTCGCTCTCGTGGAATGATGGCGGGCCCATTTCGCGCCGCTACCAAAGATACAGATAGAGAATTCCCGCAGCCATGAGTGCCGCGACCGCGATGAGGGCGAACATGCGCGCCGCACGCCGCGTCTCCCGTATCAGGGCCGTCAGCACCGCTACCGCCGCGAGTGCGACGCCCGCGTAGAAGGTCTCGAGAAGGTTGACCATGGCGATGAAGAACGCGAAATCACGCCCAGCATTTCGTCATTCGGCCCGCGTCGGCGTCTGGCTAGTCTATGTCCTGGAGCTCATTCCCGATATACCGGGTTGCGGTGGAGAGTCGAGACCTCTCGCATCCTTGTCGCACAACACGCACTCCAGCTGGACGCCGATGTGTGCGAGGCGTCCCTCGGCTGTCACCACCCAGGGTCGCAGCTGCCAGGGCGGGTCATGTCGGACGTGCTGGCCATGTCCGCACTCGAGCTCCGCGACCCAATGGCGTTCGTCGTCCTGGTGGTAGCCGACGATGGCGCGCTTCATGGCGAATTAGTTGACGACTGGTATTGGTGAGAAAAACACACCGCGCTCACCCCTGTACCGCACTCACGTGTGCCGCCACGATTCGCCATCCATCCGGCCCCTCGCGCCACACGCGGGTGTAGCGGAACGGGCCGGCGAAGGCCGTCCCCTTGAACGTGCCGGCCATCTCCATTCGCACGCTCACGACGGCGATCGCCCCGAACCGCTGGATGCGCTCCTCGCTCGGCTCCAGCCGCGAGATGCGCACCCAGCCCTGCCGGTGCGCGTCCAGGTCGTCTGTCTTGCCATACACGGCGCCATCGGGGCCCGTGAACACGAGCTGGTCGTCAACGAGGCGGCCGAGAGCGTCCACGTCACTCGAAAGCTGCGCGCGCCGGAGCGCCGCCTCGGCGTCCCGCAGCGAATCGACACGATGATCAGTCATGGCGCCGCGCGACTGGACATGCGGCTCACAACTTCACGTCTTCCTCGCGCGTCACGAAGAACCGCGTATTCGTCATGTCGGCGAACACGCCCTCGTCCGGACGCACCTTCGCGAGATACTCCGGATCGGAGTAGAACGCATCCTTGTCGGCCGCCGAGTCGAACCAGAGCTCGGCCGTGCCGTCGTACGACGGCTCGCCCGCGGCGTACTCGCTGTCCATCGTGTGTGCCTGCACGTACCGACGGATGTAGCGCTTCGCCGCGGGGAGCGCCCGTACTTTCTCCGCGTGCACCGTACGCCAGTAGCGGTGGAACTCGGCCGGCGACATGTCTGGGTTGCGCTTGATGGCGACGATCAGCTTGATCACGTACGAGGAGTGCGGAAGGGGGCGTGAGAATCGGGACGACTTCACACAACCCGGTCATCACTCGGTGCGCAAGGGCGGTCGGACAGGTCCTACGCCGCGATCGACAACCGCGCCGACTGACGGCCGTGCACTCGGGCCGCCGGCCCGAGGTCGTTCAACGTGA
>JBJMNM010000589.1:0-13157 GCA_045804305.1 Gemmatimonadaceae bacterium
GGAAGCTCAAGTTCGGGGGCATCGTCTACCATCTGTGGCATCCGGAGCGGCCACGCGATGCGCTGAAGGCGAACGACGAGCTGCTGGCAAACGCACGTCGGAGCGGGGCGCGATGGGCCATCGACGGGATGGACAGGTACGAGACAGTCGAAAAGCAGTGAGCCACGGGTGAGTCGACTACCACCGGAACCGTGCATCTCGGCTATTTTGCGTGATGCTCACCCTCGCCACCCCCTTCCGCCGCATCGGGATCGTGATGATGAGCGCCGTCGGCGATGCGGTGCACGTGCTGCCGCTGCTCACGGCGCTCAAGCGACACAGCCCTGACGTTCACGTCACCTGGGTGCTCCAGCCCGGCGCGGCGTCGCTCGTGCGCGGGCACTGGGCGGTCGACGAGATCATCCCATTCGACCGGGCGCAGGGCTGGCGCGCGTATCCGGCCGTGCGGCGCGCGCTCGCCGACCGGCCGTTCGATGTCGTGCTCGCCTTGCAAGTCTACTTCAAGGCGGGGATCGTCACGTCGTTCACCCGCTCACCGGTCAAGCTGGGGTTCGATCGCACCCGCGCGCGCGATCTCAACTGGCTGTTCACCACCGACCGCATCCCGCCGCGCGCCGGTCAACACGTGCAGGACCAGTACTTCGAGTTTCTCGAGGCGCTCGGCGTCCCTCATGACCCGGTCACCTGGGACCTCGGTCCCTGGCCCGATGAACGAGCGTACCAGCGCGAGTTCTTCGCGCAGTTCGATCGTCCGATTGCGCCGATCGTCGTCGGCACGAGCAAGCCGGAGAAGGACTGGGCGCCGGAGCGCTGGGCGGAGGTGAGCAACGCGCTCTACGGTGATTTCGGGCTGCAGCCGGTGCTCGTCGGGGGACGCTCGGCGCGTGAGCTGGCGGCCGAGCGCGTCATCCTCGATCGCGCCAAGGTGCCCGTTGTCTCCGCGCTCGGCAGCGGGCTCCGCAATCTCGTTGGCATCATCGACGGCGCCGCGCTGGTGCTCTCGCCCGACACCGGTCCGCTGCACATGACCGTCGCCCTCGACCGGCCGGTGATCTCGCTCATGGGCTACACGAACCCCAAGCGCGTCGGGCCGTATCGCAAGTTCCACGACTTGATGATCGATGCGTACGGAGAGCCGGGTGAGGATTATCCGATCTCGATGGAGAACCGACCCGGCCGCATGCCGCGCATCAGTGTGCGCGATGTTCTGGACAGGGCCGAGGTATGGCGCAGGCGCTATGCGCCGGCTGCGTCGAGCGCGCCGCCGAAGCGATAGCGAACACCCAGCTCGCCCATGAGCCGGACGAGCCGCTGAAGAGGCAGGCCCATCACGGCGAAGTAGTCGCCGTCCACGCGCTGCACGATCGTCGCCCCGTAACCCTGGATGCCGTACGCGCCCGCCTTGTCCATCGGCTCGCCGGTCGCGATGTAGGCGCGGATGTCATCCGGCGTCAGCGCGTGAAAGGTGACGCCGACCTCCTCGACCGCCGATCGCTCCACGCCGCGCCACTGCACCGCCACCGCGGTCATCACCACGTGCGGGCGCCCCGACAGGCGCGAGAGCATCTCGGCCGCGTGGGCCTCGTCGCGCGGCTTGCCGAGCACGTCGCCGTCCACGACCACGATCGTGTCGCTCCCGATCACCAGCGCATCCGGATGCCGGCTCGCGACGACGCCCGCTTTCTCTCGCGCCAGCCGCTCACAGTGGGCGCGCGGACGCTCACCGGCCAGATACGCCTCGTCGATGTCAGCCGGCTGCAGCGTGTGTGCGATGCCGACGAGCGTGAGCAGCTCGCGCCGCCTCGGCGACTGCGAGGCGAGAATCACGGGGGGTCTCGTCATCGTTCGAGCCACAGCGTCACAGGTCCGTCGTTCACAAGCTCCACGTCCATCATCGCGCCGAACTCACCCGTCTCCACCTGCACCCCGCGCTCGCGCAGGAGCGCGACGAAGCGCTCGTAGAGAGGAACCGCGACCTCGGGACGCGCCGCGTCCACGAAGCTCGGCCGCCGTCCCTTCGCCGCGTCCCCATAGAGGGTGAACTGCGAGACGACGAGCAGCGCTCCACCCACGTCTGCCAGCGAGAGGTTCATCTTGCCGTCCGCGTCGCCGAACAGGCGCAGGCCCACGACCTTGTCGGCCATCCATGCCAGCTCGGCCTCGGAGTCGGCGTGCGTCAGCCCCACGAGCAGCAGGTAGCCGCGCGCAATCCGGCCCGTGATGCGGGTGCCGACGCGCACGTCGGCGCGGGAGACACGTTGGAGGAGGACGCGCACTGGCAAGTCGAGGAGGAGGTCGGCGCAAGATAATCCGCGTCTTGTTCCGCTGCGTGGCAGAGGGCACCTTCCGGCATGGCCTCCATCCGCGCCCGCCGCTATGAGCAGACCGTCGACGTCGAGACGCCGGAGCTCGTCGTCCTTACGTACTCCATCGCCGGGATCGGGTCGCGCGTGCTCGCGGCGCTCACCGACCTCCTGATCTGCGCCGCCATCATGCTCGGCCTGCTCGTGGCGGCACTGGTGTTGAGCCGAGGGCGCAGCAGCTCGGCGTCGCAGGGGGGTGCGTCCGGGAGTTGGGCGCTCGCGGTGATGATCCTGGCGCAGTTCGCCGTGCTGTGGGGCTACTACGTGCTGTTCGAGGGGCTGATGGATGGACAGACCCCGGGCAAGCGCATTCATCGGCTGCGCGTCGTGCGGGAGGGCGGCTACTCCGTCACCTTCGGCGTGTCGGCCGTGCGAAACCTGCTGCGCATCGTCGACATGCAGCCGGCCTTCCTCTATTTCGTCGGCCTCGCCAGCCTGCTCTTCACGAGACACAGCCGACGCCTTGGCGACCTGGTGGCAGGCACGATCGTGGTGCGCGAGGAGGTGCGTCCACCGGTGGAGATACCGGCCGGGCCGGCGCGCGAGCGACCGGGCGAGGCCATGCTTCAGACCTCGCTCTCCGAGGACGAGTACCGGGTGCTCGATCGGTTCGTGGAGCGTTGGAGCTCGCTCGAGCCGCTGCGGCGCACGGCGCTCGCGGCGCAGCTCGCCGCACGATTCGGCGCGGCCCTTCCGGACGATCGGCGGCCGCCGGGACAGCGCCTGCTCGACCTGCACGCCCGCGAGCAGCGAGCGCGGTCGCGCGGCGTCGCCTCCCGAGGGGAAACGGGTGCGGGACGCGAGCGCCAGGCGATCATCGCGGCGGGCACGCCGCGATGGAACCGGTTCGCGGCGCAACTGGCGATCGTGCAGCGGAAGGGGTTGCGCTCGCTCGGGGAAGAGGGCGTGCGCGACTTCGTTGCCGAGTATCGCGCGCTCGCGGCCGACCTGGCGCGCCTGCGGACGGCGTCTGGCGGCCGAGCGATGGACGAGCTGTTTCAGCTCGGCCGCCTCGTGGCCGCAGCGCACAACCTGCTCTACCGCGATCGCGGCATGGCCCTTCGCGCGGTGGTGGCCTTCCTGTTCACCGACGTCCCGCGGGAGATCCGGCGATCGGCCAGGCCCATCGCGCTCGCGGCCGCGCTGCTGTTCATCCCTGCCGTCATCGCGAGCGTGGCCGTCGTCCGCAGGCCGACGATCGCCGCGCGCCTGCTCCCTCCCTCCATGCTGCACCGTGCGGCCGACGGCGTGCGTCGCGCCGCGAACGGTGAAGGATACGTGGACGATCCGCAGCTGTTCCGCCCCGTGATGGCGAGCAGCATCGTGGCCAACAACGTACAGGTCAGCTTTGCCGCGTTCGCCGGCGGCGTGACGGCCGGCCTCCTGCCGGTCGTGCTCCTCGTGGCGAACGGCATCTCGTTCGGCAGCGTGATCGGTCTCTACGTCAGCAAGGGCATCGGCCGGCTCCTGCTGGCCTTCGTGGCCCCGCACGGCGTGCTCGAGCTCTTCGCCATCTGCGTGGCGGGCGGCGGTGGCTTCCTCCTCGCCGCGGCCATCCTCGTGCCCGGCGCGCGCACGAGGCGCCGCGCGCTCGTGGAGAACTCGCGTCGCGCCGTACGCCTCGTCGGCGCGTCGACGATGCTGCTGCTTGTCGCCGGGACGCTCGAGGGGTTCGTGTCGCCGATCGAGTGGTGGCCGATCGAGGGCAAGCTGGCCGTGAGCGGCGTGACGCTCGTGCTTCTCGTGAGCTACCTGCGGCTGGGCCGCACGCCCAGGGCCGCCGCCCCGTTCGAGGACACGGGGGGCGAGCTCGCGCTCGGCGCCGTCACAGCGCGCCGCGCGCCTTGAGCTCGAGGTATTCGCTCACCACGGCGGCGGCCATCGCGTCCGGGGCGACATCCAGCACCACGACGCCGGCGTCGCGCATGCGTTGCAGCGCCGTGGCACGCTCGGTCAGCAGCTCCTCGGCCGCGGCGCTGGCGTACATCGCTCTCGTTCCGGCGTTGGTAGAGAGCGCAGCGGCGCCGATGAGCGCGTCGTTGCGCAGCGCCACCACGATGGCCAGATGGCGCGACGCACCGCGCGTGAGGTGCGCGAGCAGCGACCGCGCCGCCCGGCCATCGATCACGTCCGTGAGGAGCACGAGCAGCGCGCGCTTGCGTTGGCGTAGCGCCAGCGCACGGAACGCCGCCGAGTAGTCGGGCTCCACGAGCGTGGGCTGAAGCGGCACGAGCGCCGTACGCAGCGCGTGCAGCGCCGCGGGCCCGCGCTGCGCCGGCACGAGCGCGCGAAGCTGATCGTCGAAGACCATGGCTCCCACGCGGTCACCGGCGCGCGATGCCACGTCGGCGAGCACGAGCGCCGACGACAGGGCGTACTCGAAGCGGGGAAACGCGCCCGCGAGCTGCGTCATCGACCGGCCCGCGTCGACCATCACGTAGACGGTCTGCGACTGCTCGATCGTGAACTCGCGCGTGATCGGATGCCCTCGCCGCGCCGTGGCCTTCCAGTCGATGTAGCGAGGATCGTCGCCCGCCACGTAGTCACGCAGTCGCGCAAAGCTGCGCCCCTCGCCCCGGCGCCGGCTGTCGCGCACGCCGGCCGCCGCGAGCCGCTGGTGCACGGCGAGCCAGCGAAAGCGCCGCACGCCGGCGAGCGATGGCGCAACGAGCACGCGATCGGTCGGGGAATAGCGCAGCGCGCGGGCCACGAGACCGAGCGGCGTCCGCACCCGCAGTGCGATCTCGCCGAGCGCTACTTCGCCACGCATGCGGCCTTGCACGTCGAAAGCGATGTCCAGGGCGCCGCGCGCCGGCAACACGGACTCCGCGGCGTCGCGCTCGGCGAACAGGTACGCCGGCAACTCGTCGTACACGGTGACGAAGAGTGGGCGGCCCCATCGCGACCGCAGGTGATAGGTTGCCTCGGCGCGATCGCCGACGCCGAGCGTGTCCGGCACTGCCCGCGACACATCGACATCGTTGTGGGTGGGGAGGAGCGCGACGTCGAGCAATGCGGCGAGCAGGACCGCGGCGCTGACAAGAGCGGCGACCGCGGCGCCGGCGGTCCAGCCACTCAGGAGCCAGAGCGGTGCGACGACCCCAATCGCGGCAGCGAGGCGCCGCGTCGGCGCGAACCCGAAGACGCGCCGGAGCGTCTCCGCGAAAGGCCACCTCATTCCGTCACTCCGGAACCCGCACCCGGGCGAGAAGGGCGGCGAGCACGTCGTCGGCCGTACGCCCTTCCACTTCGAGCTCGGGAGCAAGCACGATGCGATGCCGGAGCACCGCAGGGGTGATACCCTTCACGTCGTCGGGGGTGACAAAGTCGCGGCCCTCGAGCACCGCGGCCGCGCGCGACGCGCGGAACAGGGCCACGGTCGCGCGTGGCGAAGCGCCAAGGGCCAGCATGCGCTCCTCGCGCGTGCCGCGCGTGATGTCGGCCACGTAGGCACGAACCTCCGCGGCCACGCGCACGCCGTCCACCAGGCCGCGCAACGCCACCACCTCCTCCGCGCTCAGCACGGCGGCCATGTCCTTGTCGCTCAGACGCTCCGCGTCGAACCCGTTCTCGTAGCGGGTGAGCAGCTCCAGCTCCGCCTCGCGCGACGGGTACGGCATCACCGTCTTGATGAGAAACCGGTCGAGCTGCGCTTCGGGGAGAGGATAGGTCCCCTCGTGCTCAACCGGATTCTGCGTGGCGAACACCGTGAACGCGGCGCCAAGCGGGCGGGATGTGCCGTCCACCGTCACCTGCCGTTCGGCCATCGCCTCGAGCAACGCCGACTGCGTCTTGGCCGGCGCGCGATTGATCTCGTCGCCCAGGAGGAGGTCAGTGAACACCGGGCCCGCCTGGAACTCGAATCCCCGCGCGGGATCGCGCAGCACGTTCACGCCGGTGACGTCGGACGGCATGAGATCGGGCGTGAACTGGATGCGCGCGAAGCGCAGCCCGAGCGCCGCGGCGAGCGAGCGGACGAGCAGGGTCTTGGCGGTGCCCGGGACGCCCTCCACGAGCAGATGCCCACGCGCCAGAAATGCGATGAGCGCGTCGGCGACCGTGGTGTCCTGCCCTACCACGCGCGTCCCGACGGATTGACGCACGCGGTCGAGAAAGTCGGCGCCCTGCTGCACGGTGAGGCTCGTGGTCATGCGTTCGTGGTCGTGAGGGAGTCTTCGAGCCGGCGCAGTGCGGCACCGAGCTCGGGAAGGTCGCGCGACGCGACGCGCTCGCGCAATGCATTGCGGATGAGCGCCACATCGGCGGCCCGTTCGGGCAGGGCGTCTCGCGCCGCGACGAGAAACGCATCGTCGCTCAGGTGCCGGCTCGTGGATTCGCCAAGCCGCGTGCGCACGCCGCGCAGCAGACGGGCCGCGACGGTGCGCGACGCCTGCACCTGCTCGTACGCGTGCGCGAGCGCATCCACCTGCTCCAGCGGATCGCGCCGCTCGATCGTCTCGCGATCACGCGGAGGCAAGGGACGCGGCGCCGCGGCGAGGAGCAGCACCAGGCCGGCCGCCACCACGACGAGGAGGGCGCGACCAACCGGATGACCCACGAGGAACCCGCCCACGAGCGAGTACATGGATGGCGTGCGTCCGAACCCCTGGTGGTACTCGTCGAAGGCGAGCGCCGTCCGCGGCTCGGAGCCGCCGGCGCGCAGCCACTCCAGCATGCGCATGGCGATCGCGTCGGCTCCCCACACGCATCGCCGAAGCACGTCGTTGCGCAGCAGGTCGGGATCGGATAGAGCGATCACGCGTCCCTTCCCGAATGGAAAGCCGACCGCCGCATGCCGCACCGCCTCGCGCGACCCCGACGACGGGCTCGCCAGCGGCGCGAACCATCGGTGGTCGGGTGACTCCACTCTGGTTCGCACCGCCAGCAAATGCACGCGCCCATCCATCCACAGCGAGGGGGCGAGGTCGCGGCGACCTCGACACCCTGTCGTATCCTCGTGCGACACGACCAGCACGTCACCCGACCCCGAGCTCAGGATTCCGAGCGAGTCCGTGAGCGGGGTACGGCGATCGGCCACGAGGAGAAGACCGTCGCCGCCACGCACCGCCTCGAGATACGCGTGCGCCTCGCTGTCGCTCAACTCGATGCGGGGCGCGAGCACGGCGTGAATCGTTCTGCCCGTCGGCGGTCCCGGCAGCGGGGAGAGATCGCGTTGCGAGACCGCGAAGCCGAAGCGCGCGGCTGTCTCGTAGAGCGCGCGAGCGCCCATCGGCCCCGCGAGGTGCGACGACAGCCGCGGGTCACCGCTCCGGCCGACGATCTGCTCGGGTGTCAGCAGGGCGACGAGCACCATCACCGCGCCGACCAGCGGAAGGACGACGCGCGGACGCGCCCACCAATCGCGGTTCGGTGTGCTCTGCGATTCGCTCGTGACCTCGGTCACGCCGCGCGCGCCCGCGGCGCCAGCGGCGACGCCAGGCGCCGGAGATCGTCGATCAGGACCGCGTCGCACACGTCGCGGCCGAACACCGCTGCGTCGAAGCGGCGGCTGAAGTCGCGGAAGGGCATGTAGGCCGCCGATCGGCGCGCGCGAAGCTCTCGTGCGTAGTCGCCGCTCGTCTTGGACGGATCCAGCCGGAGGCGTTCGACATGGGCCAGGCTGGCCAGCACCCCATGGTACAGCGCGTGCGCCGCCTCCTCGTATTGCCCCGCGGCGGCGAGCCGTTCGAACGCGAGCCAGGGATCCTCGCTCATGGTGGTGCGCCCCCGTTGCGACACACGTACGTGCTCGCCGCGCGCACGCGCCGAGAGGATCAGCCGCGCCACGACGAGCAGGACCAGCACCGCGGCCACGCCGATCGCCGCCATGCGAGCGAGGCCGGTGCCGCGAACATGCTGCATCAGACCGGCCAGCCAGGCACCGATCCACATGAGCAGCCGATCGAACAGCGACTCGCGCAGCGAGCGCCGGAATGCGGCGCTCCGCACCACCGCCTCCACCGTGTCATGCACGGCGCCCGAGGGCCATACCCGTGGCGCGAGCTGCAACAGCACCAGCGCGCTCGTGGTCAACGCGCCGGCGTGGTGGCCGGCGCGTCCGGTCCAAGCGCGCCCGTCATCAGCTCGATGTCGAGCCCCTCGCTCTGAATGCGGGCGTCGTAGTAGAGCAGCGTCTCGGTGATCGCGACCACCGGATACAGCATCACGGTGGCCACACCGCCGCCCAGCGTCTGGAGCACGAAGTTCTCGGTCAGGCCGAACAGGAGCGAGATGCCGATCGCCAGCACCAGATAAATGATGCCCGCGAGCCCGAGCGTGTTGAGAATGTGCCACTTCCGCCGCATCGACAGCTCGGCCGAGCGCCCGAAGGCGCGCATGATGCCGGCATCCTCGAGCACCACGGCCGCCGTGACGGCGAAGGTCTGCGCCACCACGTAGAGCACCGGAAAGAGGAACAGCATGAATCCGAGCACGACGTACACGAAGCGGACCAGTGCCGTGACGAGGAGCCGCGGCAGCCGCGGTAGCACCCGCCGCACAGCTGTGCCCACGTCGACCGGGTCGCCGAGATACGCCTGCGATGCGCACACCATGAGCACGGCGCTCATGAGCGTGAAGGTGATCCACGAGGCGAAGAAGGACTGAAGGCTGGCGCGCAGCATCACCTGGCTGGCCGCGCCGGACTCGGCCCCGCCGCCCGTCATGAACCGCCGCAGATCGCCGATCACGAGGAGCTGAACGAGCAGCAGCGGCAGGTACGCGATCGCCGCGCACATGACGAACTGCGCGTAGTGCGCGCGAAGGATCTGGAATGCGGCATCCACGATCTCGGTTGCCGAGCGTGGGCGGAGGGTGGGAGGGGCCATGAAGCGGAGTCCGAGGAAGGGGCGCGATCGATCGCCCGCAAGATGTCGCACCGGCGCAGCGACAGCCAGAGTACCGTATGCTCGTCAGTCTCCCGGCGCGGCCGAGGCGAGCGGCGAGCGGCGATGCGGACTTGGCTCCCCCGTCACGAGCACGTCGAGCTCCCGCTCGAGGAGGTTCAGGTGATAGTGGGTCCCCACGATTCCAACGCGAAGATGGCTGAACGTCAGCTGGCGGCCACGCTCGAGATCGTGCGCATTGTCGAACCGCACCGAGTCGCGCCCATCGACGAATGTCACGCCTCCCGCGCCCACCACCTCTCCGAGATGGCCGCGCACCACCAGTGCGGTGTTCTCGTCGATGCCGAGGCCGAGCAGCTGGGGGTTGCCGGCGATCACGACGAACAGCCGCTGCAGACGGCGCCGCTGCGAGAAGTGCGTGTCGATGATGGCCTCGTAGCCAAGCAGCCCGAATCCCGGGCCGATGTATTGCTCCACGATGTTGCCTTCCTCGTCGATCTCGCCGCCGGCCATCGTGAGCGCCGTGAGCGCGGCGGCGCCCGCGCTGGTGCCGCAGATGACGCCGCCCCGGCGATAGAGCTCCTTCATCGCCGCGCAGGTCCTGGTGCCGCTCAGCGTGGCCACCAGCTTCACTTGGTCCCCGCCGCCGAGGAACACCGCACCGGCCTCGGCGATGCGGGCAGCGGCCTCCCGGTCGCTGCGGGGATCGCTGCGCCTCACCCGAGGGAAGCTCACGTCGGTGATCCCCACCGACGCGAAGTCCCCGCGCCAGAGTTTGGCACTGTTGTTCGGGTTGGACGACGCCTCCGTGATGCCGACCACCGGGCCGCCCACCGCGCGCGCCTCCCGCACGAAGGTGCCGAGCGCCATGCCATCCGGAGTGCAGGCACCGCCGATGAGCATCAGCGTGCCCGCCGCCGGCGGCTCGTGCGCCAGAATCGTTGGCGAATCGACACGCGGCAGCTGCCCCGCGAGGTCCCCATTGTCCTCGCGACTCACGATCCGCATGGGCTCCGGAGGGTGGCCGCGGCGAGCGCGGCCGCCACCTGCGATGCGGCGGGCAGTGCGGGATCGAGTGGGCCGGCGTCGTCCACGTCGTTGCAACCCTCGATGCGGATGCGGCCGTCGCGTACCGAGCCGATGGCGCGCGCGAGCTTGGCGTCGCGCCGGGTGACCTGGTCGTCGCTGGCGAACACCGCGATCCGGCAACCCGAATCGCGCGCGTAGTCCTGGATCTCCCACTCCTTGGCCGGACAGATCACCATCCCGTCCCGCTCCACCGCGTCGGCCAGCACGTTCACGAGTCGAATGGCGCGCTCCTCTTCCTGATAGCGCGGCGGCACGTCGGCCAGCCGCGCGTCGAGAATGATCGCCATGCGCGATCGTGCGTAAGGTAACCCACACTGCAGCAGGTAGCTCGGCGCGACGTCCACCACGATCGACGACGGATCGTCGAGCCGGTCGCGCAGCAGGCGTTGTGCCTCGGCGCGCCCGTCGCCGCCGGTGACGCCGCAGAGCACCCGATGGTGCAAGGGTGGAGTATCGGCGGCCGTGCCGATGACCGTGAGCTCGGCCACGGCCGCGTCGACCGAGTCCAACACCAGATCGAACGCCTGCTGCACGACCTCCAGGGCCAGCGCCGCGGCTCGAAGCCCGACCTGCTCGTGCTGGTGCTCGAACACGAGCGTGTACTCGCCCTCCACGTCGCCGCCGCGAGTACGGCCGAAGCCCACGTCGTGTCCCATCATCGTCTGAAGCTCCAGCGCCACGTGCTCGATGATGTGCGGGATGTAGGTCCCGCGGCGCAGACGCACGACGAAGCCGCCCCGCTCCCCGATCGAGCAGCGGTGCTCCATGAGTCCGGGCATGGCCGCGAGCAACCGCTCGGTGGCACCAGGCACGTCGGCAGAGGAGATGTCCTCGTATGCGCCGACCACCAGGTCCATCCGCGTCACGGGGCGCAGCGACCAGTAGTTCTTCCCGCGCGTGGACTGGAGGGCCGTCAGCCGCACTTCGGTCGCGGCCTCGGGGCGCACGGCAGGCACGGTCATGTGTGGTGCACCGTGCGCTTGCGCACGGCGGCCAGCGTCGAGGAGACGCGGTCGGCGTGAATGACCAGCAGCTCGTCCTCGCCGAGCAGATCGAGCCCGTAGTTGATCGCCTCGTCCTCCTCGTACTTCACCTCGATCCGCGACGGATCGAGACCGCCCGAAATGAGACCCTCGCGCAGCAGGCCGGCGATCTCTCCACGCGCGCGACCTCGCCGATCCACGTCTTCCTTCAGGATGACGCGGTCGAATCCCGCGCAGAGACGGCCCGCGTCGCGGATGTCGTCGTCGCGCCGGTCGCCGGGAACCGTCAGCACGCAGTACCGTTTCGCGGCCGGCGTGCGGAACACGAATTCCACGAGTCCGCCGATCGCCGCCACGTTGTGCGCGTAGTCCACCAGCACACGGCCGCCGCCGCGCACGCGGATCATGTTCATGCGGCCCGGCGTGGTGGAGGGCGATGGGAAGAACGAGAGGAGGCCGGCGCGAATGTCGTCGTAGCGCATCCCCTGCACGTACGCCGCCGCCATCGCCGCCAGCACGTTCTCCCGCTGGAAGCGCGCCGTGCCGCTCACGGTGAGCGGGACGTCGTGCTCCATCGCGATCGGAATGCGCAGCCGCCCGCGTCGGATCACGAACGTCCCCTCCTCCACCACCGCCGCGATGCCGCCGCGCGCCACGTGGTCGTTCACGAGGGGGTTCTCGCCGAGCTCGCGCGACGAAAAGAGCACGAGATCGGCGCCCGTGCGGTCTCGCATGGCGAACACGAGTGGGTCGTCGGCGTTGAGCACAGCGTGTCCCTCGCGCTTGGTCACGGCCGGAATGACCCCCTTCACGTCGGCAAGCTGTTCGATCGTGTTGATCCCGCGCAGCCCGAGATGATCGGCGCTCACGTTCAGCACCACGCCCACGTCGCACTCGTCGAAGCCCAGGCCCGCGCGCAGGATGCCACCGCGGGCCGTCTCGAGCACGGCCACGTCGACCGTGGGATTGGTGAGGATGATGTTCGCGGCGAATGGCCCCGTCATGTCACCTTCCATGACGAGGCGATTGTGCAGGTACACGCCGTCGGTGGTCGTGAACCCGACCGTTCGCCCGGTGTTGCGAAAGAGATGCGCGATGAGACGCGTCGTGGTCGTCTTGCCGTTCGTGCCCGTCACGGCGATCACCGGAATCGTCGGCTCGCTGCCCGGCGGATAGAGCATGTCCACGATCGGCGCGCCCACGGCACGCGGCATCCCCTCGGTGGGATGCGTGTGCATGCGGATCCCCGGCCCCGCGTTGACCTCGATGATCACCGCGCCGTTCTCGCGGAACGGCACCGAGATGTCCTGCGTCATCACGTCGATGCCGGCGATGTCGAGTCCCACCGCGGCCGCCGCCATCTCGCAGGCCGTCACGTTGTCGGGATGCATCTCGTCGGTCCGGTCGATCGACGTCCCGCCGGTGGACAGGTTCGCCGTCGGCCGCAGCATCACCTCTTCTCCCAGCGCCGGCACCGTGTCGAGCCCGCGGCCGCCCTTGGCGAGATAGGCCTCGGTCTGCTCGTCGAGCGGGAGGCGCGTGAGAATCTTCGTGTGCCCGATGCCGCGGCGCGGATCCTGGTTGGCCTCCTCCACCAGCATGCGCAGCGTACGCACACCGTCGCCGAACACACGAGCCGGCACGCGCTCGGCGCACGCGGCGACCTTGCCGTCGATCACGAGCACGCGGTGGTCCCGGCCATCGGCGAACTGCTCCACGACGACTCGGCGCCCGAACTCCCGCGCCACGTCCCACGCGGCACGCAGCGCCGGCGCGTCACCCAGACGCGACGAGATGCCGCGCCCATGACTCGCGTCGAGTGGCTTGAGGATCACCGGGTACCCGATCTCGGACGCCACGTCCACGGCGTCCTCCAC
>JBJMNM010000590.1:0-4080 GCA_045804305.1 Gemmatimonadaceae bacterium
CGTGTAGCGCGCGCCGTCCGCGGCCGAGCCGGTGTTCAGGTAGCGCATGCCGGCCGCGACCTCCTGAAGCAGGCGATACGCCACCTGCTGCACGCTCTCCTGCTCGTTGCGCATCTCCGACAGGATCGCGTTGTTCTGCCGCCCCGCGCGCTGCAGCGCGTAGCCGGCGAGCGTGCCCGCGGCGAGGATCAGCGCAACGGTGATACCGAAACCGATCCAGAGCCGCGCCTTGATCGTGCCGAGCATTTTCATTGCGCGACTCGCGCGATCACGACCGGCTTGTTCACCGCGTCGTGCTTCTCGTCGAATGCCAGCGGACCGGCGACGCCAGGCATCGGGGGACGGCCATTGCCGATCGACTCCACGTAGTCGCGAATCTTCGCACGGTTCGGTCCCACTTCGGCGGCGGCGCGCCCGATCAGCGTCGCGGCGTCGTAGGCCAGCGCGGCACGTTGATCCGGCTCTTCCTTGTACGCCTTCGTGTAGGCGTCGATGAACTGCCGCGCTTCGGTCGACGTCGCTCGCCGCGCGAGGAAGAACGCCGTGTAGCGCACACCGGGAAACTCCGCCGCGTTGGCTTCCAGGCCGGAGGTCGCGTCACCACCGATCAGCGGCGTGGTCACGCCAGCCGCGCGCATCGCGCGCAGAGCGAGGAGGGCGTCCTCCTGACTGCCCGGAAAGAGGAGCACGTCGGGGTTGAGCACCTTGAGGTAGCCGGCGTACGCGTCCCACGCGGTGGCGCCCTGCAGGTACGGGTCGCGCTGCACGATCACGCCGTTGCCCTGCTTGTAGGTGTCGGTGAACGACTTCGCCCAGTCCTTCCCGTAGGAGTCGTTGCGGTAGATGATGCTGGCGCGCTTCGCCTTGAGCGAATCGAGGAGGTAGCGCGCGACCGCGCGGCTCGACTGTACGTCGCTCGGGCAGACCCGGAAGAGCCACCGGTTCGCGCCGCTCAGCGCGGGGCTCGTCCCCGTGGGCGAGATGGTGACGACGCCGTCGCGACCCTCGTTCTTCGTGTCGGCGTACTCGTCGATCGCCGCGAGGGTGGTCCCGCTCTCGGGATGACCGACCACGCCCACGACCATCGGGTTGTTCTTGAAGGTGTCGGCGATCTTCACCGGATCGCTGACGTCCGGCGCGCCCTTCACCATCTGGAACCTGGCGCCGTGGAGGTTGTCGCCGTACTGCGCGTTGAGCCGCACGACGGCCAGCTCCACGCCATTGTAGATCGACTGCATCCCGGCGCGCTGCGGGTTCAGCGCCACCGCGATGCCGACGTCGCCGCCGGAGGCGCCGTCGCGCGAGCAGCCTCCGAGCACGAGCGGCACGGCGAGAGCGAGCATGCGCAGGCCGGCCACGCGGCTGGGGCGGCGGAGATCGAGGTGCATTCGACGGATAGGAGGGCGATATTCGCGGGCCGCGTCGCCCTCGAAGCTGTCTGTGAAGCGGTGCACAGACAGTGGACGACCGTTCACGAGAGAAAGTATCGGCAGCTGCGGCTGTGCCTTGGAGCGGACCCCGCGCTATCTTTCGCGCGCCGCCGCCCGCCGTCCCTCGACCGATCGCGCATGGCTACCGTACCTCCATCAACCGCCGGCGACGCCGCCCCCTGGGTGGGTGTCATCATGGGGAGTCGCAGCGACCTGCGCGTGATGACGCACGCGGTGGACGTGCTCAGCGCGCTCGCGATCCCGCACGAGGTGCGCGTCGTCTCGGCGCACCGCACCCCGGACTGGATGTTCGAGTACGCCACCACGGCAGAGTCGCGCGGCCTCGAGGTGATCATCGCGGCCGCCGGTGGTGCGGCGCACCTGCCGGGCATGATCGCCGCCAAGACGGTCCTTCCGGTCCTCGGCGTGCCCATCCCGGCCACCGTCCTGAATGGCGTGGATGCACTCCTCGCGATCGTGCAGATGCCCAAGGGCGTTCCCGTCGGTACGCTCGCCATCGGCGAGCCCGGTGCGGCCAACGCCGCGCTGCTGGCAGCGTCTATCGTAGGTGCACGCCACCCCGACGTGCGCGCGAGGCTTCGCGCCTGGCGTGCCGCCCGCACCGCCGAGGTCATGGGCGATACCCATATCGCGCCCGGCACGCGGTGACCGTGGCGCCGTCCATATTGCCGCCTGCCACCATCGGGATCCTCGGAGGCGGACAGCTTGGCCGCATGACCGCGCTCGCGGCGCGCGCGATGGGCTACGGCGTGCAGGTGCTCGATCCGAGCCCCGACTGTGCCGCCCGGCCCGTCGTGGACCGCGTCGTAGTCGCGCGATTCGACGATCCGGACGGGGCGGCCGAGCTGGCCCGGGCGTGTGACGTGATCACGATCGAGATCGAGCAGATCGCTCCCACCGCCCTTGCCGCGGCCATGCGCCACGCCCCGGTCCGCCCCGGTCCCGACGTGCTGCGGATGGTGCAGCATCGCGGCCGGCAGAAGCAATGGCTCACCGACGCCGGCTTTCCGGTCGGGCCGTTCGCCGTGGTGCGGTCCGCGGATGATCTGGCCCACGCAGCCCGCACCCTGGGATCCGGGTTGTTCGTCAAGGCATGCGAGGGAGGCTACGACGGCCGCAGCCAGCTTCGATTCGACGTGCAGTCCGATGCGGTGTCCTCGTTCCGATCGCTCGGCGAGCGTGAGTCGGTTGCGGAGCAGTCGCTGGGTCTCTCCCTCGAGCTGTCTGTGCTCGTCGCGCGCCGCCCGTCGGGAGCCGTCGTCGTGTATCCGCCGGCGGTGAATCATCACGAGCGTCAGGTGCTCGCGTGGAGCGTGCTGCCCGGCGATCTGCCGCTGGACGTCGCACGTGACGCGCAGGAGCTCGCGCGCCGGATCGCCGAGGCACTCCGGCTGGAGGGCATCCTCGCGGTCGAGATGTTCCTGCTGAGCGACGGACGATTGCTCGTGAATGAGCTCGCTCCACGCCCACACAACTCGTATCACGCATCCGAGCTCGCTTCCGCTACGAGCCAGTTCGAGCAGCTCGTGCGCGCCGCATGCAATCTTCCCCTCGGCGAAACGCGGACGGTGCAATCGGCCGCGATCGTGAACCTGTTCGGGGACCTGTGGCTGGCGGATCGCCCCCCCGATTTCGCGGCGGCGCTCACGGTGCCGGAGGTTCGCCTCTTTCTCTACGGAAAGCATGGGGCCAAGCCGGGGCGCAAGATGGGCCACCTGGCGGCGAGCGGCGGGACCCCGGCCGAAGCTCTCCGCCGGGTGCAGGACGCCGCCAGGCGGCTCTAGGCCGGCCCGTCCCCGATTGCGGCATCGGGCTTGCCCGTGAGCCCGCATGACCTTTCTGCCCCCTCCGCCACCACCCCGCGCCCGGCCCCGCGGGACCATCCCGCCATTCTCCGCCCTTCTCCTCGGCGCCGCTGGGGGGGCGCTGATCGGCAATCGGCGTGGCCTGACGCCACAGGCCCGGGCCGCGGCGACGGTGAGCGGACTCGCCCTGATCGGGGCAGCCGCCCGCGGTCCCCTCACGGATGCGCTGTGCCGGCTCGGAACCCGCCGGCGGGGCACGTCGGTGCAGCTCTCATTCATCGTGCCCAGGCCCGTGGAACAGGTCTTCGCGTTCTGCCGCGACTTCGAGAACTTCCCTCGCCTCATCCGCACCCTTCGCCACGTCCGCGATCACGGCGACGGCCGGTCTCATTGGAGCGCGTCCACTCCGACCGGGGGGACGCTCGAGTGGGACACCGTGACGACGAAGTACGTGCCGAACTCCGTGATCGCATGGGAGAGCGTAGGGCATTCGCCCGTGCGCATGCGCGCCATCCTGCGCTTCGTGCCGGAGAATGGCGTGACGTGCATGAAAGTGACGGCGGAATACCAGGTGGTGGAGGGCTCGGTCCGCGATGCGCTGGTGGCCCTCGCCACCCGATCGCGGCGCGAGCGGCTGGCGTCGCAGATCCGCCGGCTCGCCGACTACCTGGAACGTGCGCTGCCCGAGCCGGTGGACACCGCCGCGGGCGACTGACGCTCAGTGCTCTGAAGTTCCCGACGGTGACGCGATCCGCGCCGCCAACGGCTCGCGATCGGATGCGCGGCGCCCATGCGGGCGCGGCACCTCGTCGGGCGCCGGGGCC
>JBJMNM010000591.1:0-5090 GCA_045804305.1 Gemmatimonadaceae bacterium
CCGCGGTTCGTCGTGAAGGTGTGGTGAAACAGCGTCTTGCGACCGCTGAGGGTCGGCAACTCCTGCGTCCACGCGCCATCGCCCTCCTGAAACGCCAGCCACGTGGGCTCGCGCCCCGCGCAGTACGCGACCTCGACGCTCGTGGGCGTGGGCGGTAGATCCGGCGCGGTGGCATCACGACACGCGGCGACGAGCGACAGCGCAGTCGCCAGCACGGCAATACCGCAACGTGAGACATTCGCACCTGCAAACGGCACCGTAGTCTCCTTGGTTCAACCATGGTCGTTGCTCTAGTAGGCGGCGAAGCAACCGATTTTGGCTCAAGGAGGTCTGGGAGGGGTCAGAGACCTCCGTCCATCATCAGGTCCGACCCGTCGCCGGCATGAACGACCTGCGATGAGACCACCGACATCGGTACGGCCATACCGACGTCGAAGAAGGCCGGTCTCGACGGATGGCGCGATCGGGCGACCGCCTCGGCCTGGGCATACCGGACCTTGTTGCCGCGGACCGTTTCCAGCGCCTCGAGGAAATACTCGATCGCGGGCCGAAGCGCGTCCGCATGGCGAGCGCGATCGAACGCGTACAGGAGCTTGCCGTCCTCGATCACCCGCTTGAGGTCCGCCCCCGACAGCTCCTCGGTGGCCGCCGCGAGCTGCTCTACGTCGACCGTTCCCATGACTGGTGGGAGCGTCGCACAGCGATCGCGCAGGATCGCCGCTCGCGCGGCGTGATCGGGCAACCGCGTCTCGAGCCAGAGCTCGATGCGGCCCGAGCGGACGAGCGCCGGCGGCAGGCTGCCGACGTCCATCGCGGTGAGCACGAGGCAGACGCCACCGGCGCTCTCACTCTCCAGTCCATCGAGCATGGTGAGCAGATAGCGATAGAGCCCCGGGTCCTGTCCCTCGAAGATGACGTCACTGTCGTCGATGAAGACGACGGCCGGTGCATTCTGCTTCGCGGCCTCGAACACGCCGTGCAGCTGCTGATAGAACATCGGCGTACCGGCGATGACCGTGCCGTCGACGAGAAAGAACTTGCCGCGCAGCCGGTGCGCGAGCGCGCGGCCGATGGTCGTCTTGCCCGTGCCGGGTGGCCCCGCCAGCAACACACCGCGCTTCGACTTGAGCGCCAGCTCGGCGGTGAGCTCGCTATGCTCCAGCGGCAGGATCACGTTGGCCTCGAGCGCGCGACGGACGTCGTCGAGTCCCTTGAGATCGTCGAGCGATACGGCCTGCACTTCGCCGAGGTCGACGTTGCTCACGAGCTGTGCCGAGCGGAGGTAGTCGATGAACGCGTCGGTCGCCACGGCGACATCGAGCGCGGCACCGTTGCTCCGCGATACGGTGAGCTCGGGACGCCGGCGCACATTCTCGCAGGCGGCACGGAGCTGGCGCGCGTTCATCTTGCGCGCGAAGCGGTGGATCTTCGTGAAGTCGAGGGCGTTCACCTGTTCGGGCTCGAGATACGCGGCGCTGACGGCGCGGTAGTCGTCAGCGCTGAACTCCTGGATGCCGACGAGCGCCGCGAGCCGGTGCAGCGTCTCGCCCACGTGACCGGCGGCGACGACGAAGGTCCGGCCGGAGCGCTCCGCCTGCGCGATGAGCGCGGTGAACGTGACGTTCACCAGGCGCGCACGCGGATAGGAGTGGCATCCCTCCAAGGTAGCCAGCGCGAGGTGTGCGTCGTCGAGCAGGACGACCTCGTGCGCCTCGAGCGCGTTCGCGAGGAGATCGTAGAGTGCGTCCTCGATCGCGAGGGGGTGTCGGCCGGCGATCGCCGCCTGAATCTCCGCGGCCCCGAGCAGCAGACCGCCGAGCTGCGCGTGCGCGGCGCGGAGCACGGTCGTCCGTCCGCGGCCGGGCATGGAGAGCAAGGCGACGACGCGGCCGGGCCTCGCCGCGTCGAGCACCTTGTCGAGGGCCTTCTGTTGGACGGGGGCGAGGGGAGCTGGGGTCGGCATTGAGGACTGGGCAAATGGGGGGTCGAATCTATTCGCGTCCCCCGTACGCCGGCCAGTCGCTGGATTCGCGCACCGCCTTCCGCCGCATCGACCACAACACCGCCCGGCGCTCCGGCACCAGGGCCGGCTGAGTCGCCCAGGGGAGCCGGCGTCCGAACGATCGCACCGGGTGCGCGAGGTGCTGCGCGACCGGCGTCTCGTGGATGAACAACCCGCCCGGGCAGAGCACGCGCGCGATCTCTCGCAACGCGGCCCGGGCGCCGGCTGTCCCGCCGCCCACATGGTAGCAGGTGCCGAAGTCCATCACGAGATCGAAGGAGTCAGCCTCGAACGGGAGCGCGCGAACGTCGCACTGAAGCACGCTCGCTTCCGTCCCGCTCGCACGCAGGCGATGCCGCGCGATTGCGACGAGCATCGGGTCGATGTCGACCCCGACGAGCTCAGTCGGACGAAGGCGCTCGGCAAGGACGGGGAGCGCGATCCCGCGCCCGCAGCCGACCTCGAGCACGCGTGCGCCGAGCGGTGGCCGCAGGGTACGCAACAGGAGGGGAATCTCGAGGCGTTCCTGGAGTCCGTTCCGCGCTTCGACATTGCCGAACCGCTCGTACTCCTCCGCGCGCGGCGCGCGGGGGACGATCTCATGGATCCGGGGCTCTTCGATGAGCTGTGGCGACATGGCGACACCCACGAGTGAGAATCTGGCGTGACCGAACGAGCGGACGTGCCGCTCTGATCGGAACGCGAGAAATCCCCGACTTCCGGCTCACGGGTGATTGCCGCGGACCTTCGCATCAGCCCTCTCGCCGGCCCTCCCGCATGGTGCGAAGCCGCTCCGTGATCGATTCGGGCAGCAGAAGGTCGTCGGAGATCGCGCCGATCTCCTCCTCGTCGCGCCACTCCTCCATGAGCGCCTCGGCGCGCGCGCGCATCTCGAGTTGTTCCACTTCCTCGGTGACCGCCATCTCGAGGGCGATCCGGTGTTCCGGAGTCGTGTTCATCACCCACTCCACGACCATGCCGTAGAGAACATGCTCCCATGGACGCCGACTCCGCGGGGGCGCAACCGGCGCGTGCCCGCTGTTTCGCTCGCGGCGCCGTTGGCCACGACCAGGCTTCCTCGGAAGACAGGCAGCAGCTTCCTCATGCTGCCGGCCAGCATTGCGGTGTACGCGCCGATGAAAGGCGCCCCCGAGATGCGCCACGCACCGATGCCGAGCGCCAACGCGAGCACCGCAAGCGGAATCAGCGCCGACAGCAATCGACGCTGTCTCGCCGCGATTCGCCGGCCATATCGCCAGTTCGCGATGTCCGCGTCGCTCATGCCGCCGACCCGTAGGAGCTCCAGCTCGGAGGTCGTCTGCGCCAGACCGAGAGCCGCGCCTCCGGATCTCGCTTCAGCATCGGCGGCGATCTGCTCGCACTCCGCCAGCGCTTCCCAGCGTTCCTCGAGCGGCGTGAGGTTCCACTGGCCGCATCGTGGACAGATCACCCACAGCCGGCCCCGAGTCGTGTCGAACGCGAGCTTTCGGCCCACTTTGAGGTGCGGGACCTCGATGTTAGTGCCGAGCGAGTGGTCGCAGCGGAGACAGGTGGCGTACACGAGCTGGAATCTACACAGGATGCTCGATCGACCGGCTCTGCGGGTTGAAGAACGTCGGCCCGGCCTCCGTGATGTGTAGACAGTCCTCGTGCCGGATGCCGAACTCTCCGTAGATCGCGATCGTCGGCTCGTCGCTGAAGCACATGCCGGGCGCGATCCGCGTCGTGTTGCCGCGCACGAAGTTCGTCCACTCGTGGCCGTCGAGGCCGATGCCGTGCCCGGTGCGGTGCGGGAGCCCGGGCACCTTGTAGTCCGGGCCGAAGCCGGCGTCCGTGATGACCTTCCGCGCCGCGGCGTCGACGGACTCGCAGGTCGCGCCGACCTGCGCCGCGGCGAAAGCGGCGTTCTGGGCGCGCCGCTCGACCTCCCATACGTCGCGCATCCGCTGCGTCGGCTTGCCGTACACCGACGTGCGCGTGATGTCCGACGTGTAGCCCTCGACGGTGCATCCGGCATCGATCAGCACGACGTCGCCCTCGCGGAGCTTCTGCGGCTGCACGCTGCCGTGCGGGAAGGCGGTGTACTTGCCGAAGATGACCAGCGCTCCATCGGCCTTGCCACCGAGCTTCCGCGTCGTCGCGGCCACCGACTCCGACACCTGCTGGTTCGTCATCCCTTCCTTCAATGCGGCGAACGTCGCGCCGATCGCCTTGAGCGTGATCTCGTTCGCGCGCTGCATGAGCGCGATCTCCGCCGGCGACTTGAACATGCGGCAGCCCGCGGTGACGGGCGTGGCACTGACGAACTGCAGCGAGGGCATCTCCTGGCGCACGCCGTCGTACACGAAGAAGCGCAGCCGCTCCTCGATCCCGACCTTTCCCGTCGCGCCGCGGTCGCGGAGAATACCGGCAATGACGCCATACGGGTTCTCGTCCTCCTGCCAGACGCGGACGTCGGTGGAGAACTTGATCAGCTCACGCGACCGCTGCTCCTCGAAGCCCGGCGTCACCCAGGCGAGCTCCCCGCGCGCGGGGATGACGACGGCGAACGGACGCTCGCTGTTCCCCCAGCGGACGCCGGTGTAGTAGAACATGCTCGTCCCACCTTCGAGCAGCATCGCCTCGATGCCATTCTCGATCATCAGGCGCCGCGCCTTCTCGATGCGCGCCAGGCGCTCGGCGTCGGAGATGGGCACGACCGGCGTGTCGATCGCCGCCGTCATCGACGGATCGGCGGCGTCGAGCAGCCGCGTGCGGCGGCCGACGGTCGCGGCGCCGGCCAGTGCGGCGGCCTTCAGCAGATCTCGGCGGGACATCTCGGTCATGCGTGCGACTCCAGACGTTCGGTGGGGACGATCGACACGGGCGTGCGACCAAAGTGCGAACATGTGACGGTGATCGCCAGATTGTGCTGGCCGCGAGAACAGCCGCTCGGGCGCACTCGATCAGAAGCCGCTCGGGGACTCGATCAGAAGCCGCTCGGGCCGGCCCCTCGAGACCGTTGGGAGGTGCGGATCACAACGGATCTTCGGATCGATGCCGTGTGGCGTTCACAGCTCGATGCACCCGGGCCAGAAATGCTTTGACG
>JBJMNM010000592.1:0-3156 GCA_045804305.1 Gemmatimonadaceae bacterium
GAGTGGCTGGCACGGCACGGTCATCCGCTGGAGACATTGGCCTGATCGCTACAACTCGCAAACGAGCAACCTTGTATACTCATCAACGTCGTATGAGAGTACTGTTCGCGGGCCAGGTAGCAAGGATGCGGCGACAGGTGAGCGGCATGCCATGGGGTGGACATGTCGCTGGTACGTACACCGGAACCCGGAGTGCAGCGAGCCTATGCAAGTGAGCGAGCGGGCTTGCTGGTCCATGATCCTGCTAGCCTATCTCGTGTTCGCCGTCGCGGGAGTGCTCCTCGAGCACGCCGTAGTGAGACAGACACCCGGCGCCTCGAAAGGTGAGCCGGAGATGTCTGATTCTCTGAGGCGCCTGACATGGTGGCGAAGACTCTGGCAAAAGAGCAGGACGGCCGTGTGGCTTGGCTTGTTGGTTCTGGCCTGGGTCCTATGCGGACGTCACCCCTGACTACCAACGGACTACAGGTCGGATGACAGTACAAAGTGCAACCTGGCGTCCGTCGGTGATGAACCGCCATGCCCGTTTTGCTCAGGCCAACAAGCCTGCCTTCGTCAGAAGACGTATCGCAACCCGAGCTGCGCTTGCCGCGGATCGCCCAGCCCGCTCCGCACCGTGCCGTCGAAGTTGAACAGCAGCCCGCCCGACGACGGATCCTTGAAGTTGTCGGCGTTGGTGATGTTGAAGATCTCGGCGATCGCCTCCACGCGCCCCGCCCCTTTGCCCGTGTCGAAGGCCTTCGTGAACCGCATGTCCCACGAGAAGAACGCGTTGTCCTTCCGCAGCGTGTTGCGCTGAAGGATCGTCCCGTTGGGACATACGCGCTCCGATCCCGTCGCCGCGGTCGTGTCGGTCGGGAGATTGTTGGCGCCGCACTTGGCCGAGCGTGGCTGCGCCGACTGCGCGCTGATCTTGTTGTTCCAGGCGATCTGCCAGGGAAGCTGGGTGAGCGCCCATGCGCTGAATCGGTGGCGCTGGTCGCGGTCGCTGTACCCGTATTCCGGCGCCAGGTTGTTGGCCTTCGCGTAGCGGAACGAGAAGGGGTCGCGCTCGTTGTCGTCGTCGGACTTGTCGTACGAGAGCGTGTAGTTCACCTCGTACTGGAACGTCGGATCCACCGTCTGTCGCAGCGCGACGGTGACGCCCTGATAGCGGGACTTCGCCGAGCTCTCTACGGTGGTGAGCACGCCGAGGCCATTGTTCGGGTCAGCGGCCGACAGGCCGGTGGACCACGGGCTGCCGAACACCGGATCGTTGCGATCCACGAACCGCGTGAGATAGTCCGTGGCGGCCGCGGTGTAGCTCACCTCTCCAACGTGCGTGCCAATGAGTGCGTGCTCGTAGCCAATCGTGCCGCTGATGGTGCGCGGGTTCCGGAAGTTCTGATCGAACACGGTCACCGACGGCTGGAACGGCCCGCCGGCCGGGATGGGCAGCAGCTCGCCGTACTTCGGGGGCGGTCCGAGGAAGGGTGTCGCGGC
Source organism: Gemmatimonadaceae bacterium (assembly GCA_045804305.1). Taxonomy (GTDB): domain Bacteria; phylum Gemmatimonadota; class Gemmatimonadetes; order Gemmatimonadales; family Gemmatimonadaceae; genus AG11. Next base: position 1,483 of record JBJMNM010000592.1, read on the forward strand.
GCTGTTGCGGAACAAGGTCTGCCCGATCGAGCCGTTGGTGTTGCGCGTGCCCGCGAGCACGAGCCCGGGGATGCGCGCGTAGAAGATGCCGGTGCTCGCCCGCAGCAGGGAGCTTCCGTCGCCATTGATGTCCCAGGCAAAGCCGAGCCGAGGCTGGAACATCTTCCAGTCGGACGGAATCTTTCCGTTGGAGGGGAAGAGCTGCCCGTTGCGCGTCTGGCCGATGAACGGCGCGTAGAACACCTGGTCGGGCGGGGTGAGCACGTCCGGCTCGATCTGCGCTTCCCAGCGCAGTCCGTAGTTCACAGTCAGCCGCGACGTCGCCTTCCAGCTGTCCTGCGCGAACAGCGCGAGCTCGTGCTGCGGAATCGACTGCGTGCCCGCTTGCTCCACCGTGCGGCCACCAATGCCGGCCTGCTGAAGATACAGGATCACCGGGCCGGTCGTCGCGACACCGGTGGGACAGGCGCCGGTCAGGCTGGTCGTCCCGTTGGCGCACTCCACGTAGAGGTTGCCGAACTTGTTGTAGTTCAGGAACCCGTTCACCGAGCCGAAGATGTAGCGCCCGTTGCCGAAGCCGACGAAGGTCTGCAGCTCGGCCGTGCGATTCCACTCGCCGCCGAACTTGAACAGATGCGAGCCGCGGGTGAGCGACACGTTGTCCAGCACCTGGATGCGGTCGTCGTGCGCCTGCACGGGAATGAAGAAGGGCAGCCCGAGACGGTAGCCATTCACGAAGTCCATTCCCGTATCCGGGAAAGGTCGCTTCGTTTGCGGGTTGATCGGGCCGCCGTACGTCCTCGGCCGATATTCGCGCGCGACCTGGAAGCGGAACTCGTTGGTGATGTCGGCGCTGAACGTGGAGGCGAGAAATCCGTTCAGGGCGTGCGAGTAGTCCTTCTCGGTCGCGTTGCTGCTGCGCGCCCATGAGTCCACGTCGAAGGTGCCGTTCTCCTGCCGCGAATAGGTGTAGTTGTACTTGAGCGACGCGTTATGTCGCGTGCCGAATGGCGCATCGAGCTTGATGAGGAGCGCGTTCGCGTCGTTGGTGCGCCGCACCGGGCCGTAGTCCCCGGCCAGGACGCCGCCGAACGCGGTGTCCATCCACTGCCGCAGGGCGGGATCGCCGATGCGTGTGGCCGACGTCTGCTTGGTCTGATTGAACAGCTGCTGGTCGTAGGCGATGAAGTAGAAGAGGCGGTCACGCGCGATCGGACCGCCCAGGGTGAAGCCGAACTGCTGCTGCGAGAAGTCCGGCTTGCCGCCGTTGCGCGCGTACGACGACGCGAGCGCCTGCGACTTGCCGTAAAAGTGCGCCGTGCCGGCGACGGCGTTCGTCCCCGACTTGGTGACGACGTTCACGAACCCACCCCCCGAGCGGCCGAACTCGGCGTTCGCGCCCGACGCGATCACCACCATGTCCTGTACGGCGTCGAGGTTGAAGGTGAACGCGGGGCGCTGGCCGCCGCGCTGCTCGCCGAAGAACGGGTTGTTGAAGTCGGCGCCGTCGACGGAGATGTTGTTGTGAATGCCCCGCTGCCCCGCGATGCTCAGCTCATCGCCGTCGGGGCCCTGCACGATCGCCGTGTTCGGCGTCAGGAGCACCAGGCCGAGAAAGTTGCGGCCATTGTTCGGGAGCCCCTCCACGACCGCGGCATTCAACTCCGTCGCGGC
>JBJMNM010000593.1:0-5425 GCA_045804305.1 Gemmatimonadaceae bacterium
CCTACGTGGCGACCGGGATTGACCGGCACGCACACGATTGCGGCAGCGGGGGGCCTCACGGTGATCGACGCACGGCAGGTACGACGAAAGTTCTGATGGGCCGGACTCGCTGAATACGCTCGCCTCGAGTCGCCCGTGCCTGTTGCCCTCCGCTCGCCGGCGTCGTCCTTTCGAGAGTCAGCAACCAGCTCGAGGCATTTCTGTCCAGCCCCGCCGTTCCAGCCGCCAGCTCTGTCACCGCAACCGCGGCCGAAGCTTCGTCCGTGAGCACGTCGCAGTGGAGGGCCGACACGCGCGTCGTACTGCTCGGCGCGCTCGCCATCAGCGCCGCTTACCTTGGCTGGCATCTGGGGCGTGGCTGGATCCCGTACGACGACGGCGCGCTCGCACAGACCGCAGAGCGGGTGCTGCAGGGCGAGCTCCCGCACCGCGACTTCGACGACATCTATACGGGCGGCCTCGCATTCCTGAATGCGGCGGCCTTCCGCCTCATCGGGACGACCCTCTGGTCGCTGCGACTCGTAATGTTCGCGGTGTTCATCGCCTGGGTGCCGACGGTCTACTCGATCGCCGCGCGCTTCGTACGACCGCTCGCGGCCGCGACGATCACGCTGCTCGCCGTGGTCTGGTCGGTGCCGAACTACACCGCGGCGATGCCGTCGTGGTACAACCTCTTTCTCGCCACCTTCGGCGTGGCCATGCTCCTCCGACATCTCGAGGACGAACGGACCGGGTGGCTCGTGGCGGCGGGCGTGATGGGCGGACTCTCGTTTCTCGTGAAGGTCGTCGGTTTGTACTACGTGGCGGGCGTGCTGCTCTTTCTCGTCTTTCAGGCACATGCACGCGCTCGCAGCGCCGCCGGGCCGCAAGAACGCCGCGGCGACCTGTATGCGCTTTTCGTGAGCGCAGCGCTACTGGTCTTCGTCGCGTCGTTGGCGGCCCTCGTTCGCCGCCAGCTTCACGTGCCGGAGGTGGTACAATTCGTGATGCCCGGCGCGCTTATCGCGGCGTTGCTCGTGCGCAACGAATGGACGCAGCCGGCCGGCGACAGCCGTGGGCGCCTGGCCGGTCTCGCGAAGCTCGTGGCGCCCTTTCTGGCCGGCGTCGCGCTGCCTGTCGTGCTCTTTCTCGTTCCCTACGCGCGCTCTGGCGCGCTCGGGGCATTTGCGTACGGGGTGTTCGTGCTGCCCATGAAGCGGTTCGGCGTGGCCAGCGTGCCCGCGCTGTCCGTCTGGACGATGCTCACGCTGGTGCCGCTGGCGCTCCTGGCGGCACTGGCCGGACGCGCCGGGCCGCGAGTGCGCCGCTACGCGGGCGCGGTGAGCGTCATCGTGGCTGCACTCCTGTTCCTGGCAACCGGCTGGAGCGATCCCCTTTACCGCTCGGTCTGGTACTCGGCGCGCAACCTGCTTCCGGTGCTCGTCGTCGTCGGCGTCACGGTTCTCTGGCGAGTGCGCGCCGTCGATGCCGAGCAGCCGCAGCTGCGTGCGCGGCTCATGCTGCTGTTGAGCGTCGCCGGGCTGTGCAGCCTCGTCCAATTCCCGTATTTCGTCCCGAACTACTTCTCGTACGTGGCGCCACTCGTCTTGCTCACGGCGGTCGCGCTGTGCGGCTATCTGCAGCCGAAGGGCGCGCTGATCCCCGCCACGGTGCTGGCGTTTTATCTCGTGTTCGCCGCGGTCAGGACGAACGACAGCACTCTGTACACGATGGGCGTCACCTACCAGCCGTACTTGCGCACGGTTCCGCTCGGGCTCGGACGCGGTGGGGTGGACGTCCCGGTGGTGCACGCCGAAGCGTACCGGAAGCTCGTCCCGATGCTGCGCGCCCGCGCGAAGAGTGGCTACATCTGGGCGTCACCCGACGCGCCCGAGATGTATTTCCTCTCCGGGCTAAAGAACCCGACGCGCTCGCTGTTCGACTTCTTCGACGATACGACGGGGCGTACGGCGCGGGTGCTCGAGGCGCTCGACAAGCACGACGTAACGGTAGTGGTCTTGAACGCGCGTCCGACCTTCTCTCCGGCGCCCCCGGTCGACCTCATTGGTGAGTTGGAGAGCCGATACCCGTTTGCCACGAACATTGGGCCATATCAGGTCCGCTGGAAGCCCTGACGTCCGATGCGCGGCTGACGCCGAGCAGACGATGGCAGCGCGTAACGCCTCGAGATCGCGACTCGTGCTGGTCGCGGTGTTCGCGATCAGTGCCGCGTATGTTTCGTGGCATCTACGCCGTGGGTGGATCCCGCACGACGATGGTGCCCTGGCGCAGAGCGCCGAGCGAGTCCTCCAGGGTGAGCTCCCTCACCGCGACTTCGACGACCTCTACACCGGCGGCCTGAGCTATCTGAACGCCGGCGCCTTCCGTCTGTTCGGCACCACGCTTTTGTCGCTGCGCCTTGCGCTGTTCGCGGTCTTCCTCGCCTGGGTGCCGGCGGTGTACGCGATCGCGCGACGATTCCTCGCACCGATCGCCGCGGGCGCCGTCACTCTGCTGGCCGTCGTGTGGTCGGTGCCGAACTACCCTGGGGCACTGCCGTCCTGGTACAACCTTTTTCTTGCCACCTTCGGGGTAGCGGCGCTCTTTCAGCATCTCGACGACAGCCGTGGGCGCTGGCTCCTGATCGCGGGGGCGATGGGCGGGCTTTCGTTTCTGGCCAAGGTCGTGGGGCTCTATTACGTGGCAGGCGTGCTGCTCTTCCTCGTGTTTCACGCCCACGCTCACGCCCAAGCGCAGGCGAATGCCAGGGCCGATGCACGATCCGGATACGGGTACGCGCTGTTCGTCAGCGCTGGCCTGCTGGTGTTCGTCTACGCCCTCAGCTCGCTGGTGCGGCATCAGCTGTACCTGCCCGAGATCGTGCATTTCGTGGTGCCCGGTGCGCTCATCGCCCTGCTGCTCGCGCGCAACGAATGGACGCTCCAAGGCGCGTCCGACCGCGCGCGCTTCGCCGCACTGGCTGCGCTCGCGGTGCCGTTCCTCGCTGGCGTCGCCCTGCCGATCGCAGTGTTTCTCATTCCGTATGCGCGCGCGGGGGCGCTCGAGGCGTTCGTGCACGGCGTGTTCGTTCTCCCGATGCGGCGCTTTGGTGTCGCCGCGTCGCCGGTCCTCCCGCTGTGGACGATGGCCGCGCTCGGACCGGGCGCGCTACTCGTCGCTGGCCTGTGCCGCACGCGGACGCCGGTTCGCCGCCGCGAAGCGGCGCTTCTCGCGCTCGCGCTTGCGGGACTGCTGCTGGCCACCGCGTCCAACGAGCGGCTCTATCGCGCGGTCTGGTTTTCGATGCGCGGGCTCGTTCCGGCGCTCACCGTCGCGAGCATCATGGTCCTCCGGCATCGTCGTGCGGTGGACGACCAACGGCCGCTGCTGCGCGCGCAGACGATGCTTCTCGTCTCGGTGACGGCGATGTGCAGCCTCGTGCAGTTTCCTTTCGCCGTGTCGATCTATTTTTGTTACGTGGCGCCGCTGGTGGTGCTCACCATCGTGGCATTGTCGCGCTACCTACCCCCCACCCCGATGGCCGTGCCGGCCATGCTGCTCGCATTCTACGGCGCGTTCGCCGTGATGCGCGCAAACAGGAGCACGCTCGGATGGATGGGAACGATGTACCGGCCGTACTTCTCGACCCAGCGCATGGCGACGCCGCGCGGCGAGATCGACATCGCCGCGTTCCAGAACAAGGTGTACACCAGGGTGATCTTCCTGCTGCGACAGCACGCGCGTGGCGGGTACGTCTGGGCGGGGCCCGATGTCCCGGAGGTGTACTTCCTCACCGGGTTGAAGAACCCCACCCGCTCGCTGTTCGACTTCTTCGACGACTCCGCAGGCCACACGGCGCGCGTGCTCCGAGCGCTCGACTCGCACGGAGTCACCACCGTGGTGCTGAATCGCCACGTGGGCTTTTCGGGGCCGATCACCGCCCCTCTCGATGCCGAGCTGATCAGGCGGTATCCATTCGCCGAGAGCGTCGGCTACTTCGTGGTGCGCTGGCGCCCCTGACCGTTGAGGGCGCCTCGTTGCCGGCGTGATGTGGGGTCGTCCTTGCAGGAGTCTGCACGCTCTCTCGCGAGGAAGTCTGGTGACCGTCACCGCCGTACCGCGCGCATGCCATACCGCCGTCGCAGAGCCGGCGTCGCGAGGGAGCAACAGTTCGCCACCGGGGCGAGAGCCGCTCGCGCCACGCACCATTCTGCTGGCCGTCCTGGCTCTCGGCGCCGCCTATCTGGCGTGGCACCTCGATCGCGGATGGATTCCCAACGACGACGGCTCCCTCGCGCACGCCGCGGAGCGGATGCTCCAGGGCGAGCTGCCCCACCGGGATTTCGACGACATCTACACCGGCGGTCTCGCCGCGTTGAACGCGCTGGCGTTCCGGATCCTGGGCACCACGCTCCTCACGCTCAGGCTGGTGCTCTTTGGCGCGTTCGTCGCCTGGGTGCCAGCAGTATTCGCGATCGCCAGACGATTCGTCGCACCGCTCGCAGCCGGCGCGGTCACGCTGCTCGCCGTCGCCTGGTCGCTGCCGAACCATCCCGCGGCGATGCCGTCGTGGTACAACCTCTTTCTCGCCACCTTCGGCATTCTCGCGCTGCTGAAGTATCTCGAGGGGGGGCGCCAGCGGTGGCTCGTGATCGCCGGCGTGATGGGTGGCCTGTCATTCCTCGCGAAGGTGATCGGCCTCTACTACGTGGCCGGTGTGCTGCTCTTTCTCGTGTTCCAGGCCCAGGAGCAGGGGCGCGTCGAGCGGGGCACAGCCGGTCAACGCGCCATCGCCTACGCGGTGTTGGTGAGTGGCGCGTTGCTCCTGCTGGTCGCCGCTCTCCTTGCGCTCGTGCGGCATCAGCTCCGTGCAGCAGAGGTGGTGCACTTCGTCGTCCCAGCAGCGCTGATCGCCGGGTTGCTCGTTCGCGGAGAATGGTCGGGGATCCACGGCACGGACATGATGCGGCTCCAGCGATTGATGCGCCTCGTCGTCCCCTTTCTGCTCGGCGTGGCGCTGCCGATCGCCCTCTTTCTGGTACCGTACGTTCGCGTCCACGCGCTCGGCGACTTCATGCACGGCGTCTTCGTCCTGCCGACCAAGCGTCTCGGCGTGACCGAGCTGCACCTGCCCTCACTCTGGACGGCGCTCGCACTGCTCCCAGTCGGCGTCCTCGCCTTCTTCGCGCGGCGACAGTTGACGCGCCGAGAGACGACGCTCCTCATCCTCGCGCTCGTGCTGCTGCTCGTGGCGGGGCGTTTCGTGCCCTGGGTTTATCGCGGCGTGTGGAGCGCGGCGCGCAATCTCGTGCCCGCGCTGGTACTCGTCGGAGTCATCGTGCTCTCGCGGCGCCGTACGGCTGACGAGGACGCCCCGCTGCTTCGCGGCCGCACCATGCTGCTCCTCAGTGTGACGGCCATGTGCAGCCTGGTGCAGTTTCCCTTC
>JBJMNM010000594.1:0-4485 GCA_045804305.1 Gemmatimonadaceae bacterium
CGAAGGTGCTCGGCTACACCGTCGCCTCTCGCACCTCCGGTCGCGATGGGGCGTACGTCCGGCGGATCGCGCAGCCGGATCAGGAAGTGACGCTGCTCAGCGGCACCGGCGATTACAGAGCGCTCGCCGTCGATCGTGCCGGCACGCAGGCGGCCTTCACCTCGAACACGGCGGAGTGGGGACGTCCGCACCCGCGCTCGTCGCTCTATCACGCGACACTCGTTGCCGGCCGCGAGACCGCCCAGGTCGCGGTGGCAGCGGCCGCCTTCAGCGACTCCATGGTGATCGCCGACAGCCGGGTGGCCTTCACGCGCAATGGCGCGACGGTGCTGTTCGGCTACACGGCCGCGCCGTTGGACTCGATTCCCGCCGATTCGCTGGCGGACAAGGCGGTGTTCGACCTCTGGCATTACAAGGACCCGCGTCTTCAGCCGCAGCAGCGCGTGGAGGCGGCGCGCGATCGCAACCGATCGTTCGGCGGTGTGTGGCATGTGGCGTCGCGGCGCATGGTGAAGCTCGCCAGCGACTCGTTCCCCAACGTGCAGGTGAGCGACGACGGCCGCACCGCGATGCTCGTCACCGATGTACCCTACCTGCTCGAGGCGATGTATGGCGACGGCGGCAGCGACCTGTACGCCATGGACGCCACCACGGGTGCCCGAACGCTCGTGACGCGCAAGCTGCGCTATCAACCGCAGCTCTCGGCGGGCGGCAAGTACATCGCGTACTTCGAGAACGGACACTGGTGGAGCTACGACATCGCGCGCGGCCGGAGGAACGACCTTTCCGCGCCGATCGGCGGGGTGCGGTTCGATCAGGAGACGTGGGACACCCCCGATGTGCCGGCGCCCTGGGGCCTGGCTGGCTGGACGAACGACGACCGATCACTCCTCGCGTACGACCGCTATGACGTCTGGGAGCTGGACCCGAGCGGCACCCGCGCGCCCCGCATGGTCACCGATTCACTCGGGCGCCGGCAGCATACCGTGCTGCGGCTCGTGGACCTGGACCCGGACGACCGGTTCGTCGACCCGCGCGAGCCCCTGCTGCTCCGCGCGTTCGACGACGAGACGAAGGCAAGTGGCTTCTATGAGGACAGGCTGGACGCGATCGTCCAACCGCGGCGCATCGTGATGGCCGACGTCGCGTTCGGAGCGCCGGTCAAGGCGAGGCACGGGAGCCAGCTCGTCGTCACGCGCGGCACGTTCACCGATTTCCCGGACCTGTACACCGGCACGTCGCTCTCCTCGCTCGCCAGGATCTCCGACGCGAATCCGCAGCAGAAGGACTTCAAGTGGGGCTCGGTGGAGCTCGTGCACTGGACCAGCGCGGACGGCGTGCCGCTCAAGGGGCTGCTGTACAAGCCGGCGGATTTCGATCCGTCGAAGAAGTACCCGATGATCGCGTACTTCTACGAGCAGCTCTCCAATAACCTGCACCAGTACGTCGCCCCGTTCGGCCGCAACGTGATCAACCCGACGCATTACACGTCGAACGGGTATCTCGTGTTCGAGCCCGACATTCACTACGAGACCGGCTATCCGGGACCGAGCGCGTACAAGTCGATCGTGCCGGGCGTGCAGTCCATCATGGCGCGGGGATTCGTCGATCCCAAGGGCGTCGGCATCCAGGGCCAGTCGTGGGGCGGCTACCAGGCGCTCTACATCATCACGCAGACGCCGCTCTTCCGCGCGGCGATGACTGGCGCGCCGGTAGCCGACATGTTCAGCGCGTACGGCGGCATCCGGTGGCAGAGTGGGCTGGCGCGCGCGTTCCAGTACGAGCACACCCAGAGCCGCATCGGCGGCTCCATCTGGCAGTACCCGATGCGCTATCTCGAGAACTCGCCGCTCTTCTGGGCCGACCGCGTCACGACGCCGCTCATGATCATGAGCAACGACGGCGATGGCTCGGTGCCCTGGTATCAGGGGATCGAGATGTTCGTGGCGATGCGGCGCCTTGGCAAAGAGGTGTACCTGCTCAACTACAACGGTGACGAGCACAACCCCACCAAGCGGGCGAATCAGAAGGACGTGGCAATGCGCATGCAGCAGTTCTTCGATCATCATCTGCGCGGCATGGCCTCACCGGACTGGATGGAGAAGGGGATACCATTCAAGCTGAAGGGACGCGACCAGCTCGCGCCGGCCGCCCCGCGCGCGGCGAGCGCGGCTGGCGAAACGACAGGTGCGGCGCGACCGTAGAGACGAAGATCCATCACCAGGAGCACAGCACGATGCGGCGAACCTCGGACGAGCTCGACTACGAAGTCATCGGCGACGACCTGCAGGCGGTGATCGTGACGCTCGATCCCGGTGAGACGGTGATCGCCGAGGCGGGCGCAATGATGTTCATGGAGCAGGGGATCGAGATGAACACGACGCTCGATCCCAACAAGCAGGGTGGCGGATTGCTCGGCAAGCTGTTCTCCGGCGCGAAGCGTGTGCTGGCGGGTGACACCTTTTTCATCACGACCTTCGCCAACGGCGCGGGCATCCGGCGCAACGTCGCGTTCGCGTCGCCCTTTCCGGGCAAGATCAAGCCGGTGGATCTGCTCGAGTGGGGCGGGGTGATCGTCGCGCAGAAGGATTCGTTCCTCTGCGCGCCGCGTGGCACGAACGTGGACATCGCCTTCACCCGCCGCATCGGCGCCGGCTTCTTCGGTGGCGAGGGCTTCATTCTTCAGCGCATCACGGGCGACGGTGTGGCGGTGCTGCATGCGTCCGGCGCGCTGTGGGAAAAGACCCTCGCGCCCGGCGAGACGCTGCGCGTGGACACCGGCTGCATCGTGGCCATGGAATCGCAGGTGCAGTACGACATCCAGATGGTGCCAGGCGTGAAGACCGCGCTGTTCGGCGGCGAAGGACTCTTCTTCGCCACACTCACGGGGCCCGGCAAGATCATGCTGCAGACGATGCCCTTCTCACGGCTGGCCGACCGGATCATCGCCGCGTCGCCGCGCGCTGGCGGACGTCAGATGCAGGAAGGCAGCGTGCTCGGCGGCGCGGTGCTGGGGAGCGTGGTTGGGGGGCTGCTGGGCGGGGACGAGTAGAACCGGCGTGAGAGCGTGAGCGCGGGCACGACCAAGGCACACCGGACTCGGTCCTGTGTGCCTTGGTCGTTACGGAGCGGAGGCGGTCGCATATCTCATCCCGCAGCTACTCGCGCGCGATCGCGTCGATCGGGGACAAGCTGGCCGCCCGGCGCGCCGGATAGGTGCCGAACGCGAGTCCGACCGTCACGGCTGCGCCGATCGCGAGTGCGGCCGTGGACAGATGCAGCACCGGGTAGATGGCTGCACCCGACCAGTACCGAAATCCGAACGTGCCCACTTCGGCGAGGATCAACCCCGCCACGAACCCGATCGCGCTGCCCACGCCCGTGACGGTGACCGATTCCACGAGAAACTGCGTCTGGATGTCGCGGCGCCGAGCGCCGACGGCCTTCCGGATGCCGATCTCCCGCGTCCGCTCGACGATCGCCGCGAGCAGCACGTTCATGATCCCGATTCCGCCGACGGCGAGGATGAGCGAGACGAGCAGCCCCAGTAACAGCTTGGACAGCAGGATGGCCTGCTTGGTGTTCTCGAGCCGCTGTGTGCCGACGACGACGTCGAGCTTCTCCATGCGTCGGCCGTATCGCTCGGCGAGCCAGTTGATGGTCGCGGCGCGCAGGGTGTCCACCGCCTCGATGCTGCGCGCCTTGAGGCGCAGCGTGGGCACGCGCGGCGCGCCGGTGGGTGCGAGCAGCTCCTCACCACCCCGTATCGGGGCGAAGGCGGCGAGCTCGCCCTCCTCGCCGCCGGGCGGGGCGGCGATGACGCCCGTCACCTCGCGGCGCTGGTCCCCGACGCGAATCGTGCGACCGACGAGCCAGAGCGGATCGCGCCCACCCGCCAGCTCCTCGGCGAGCCGATGATTGAGCACGATGACTGGTGCGCCGTGGGACTCCTCGGCCGAGGTGAAGAATCTGCCCGCCGCCACGTCCAGGCCGGCGAAGTCCAGCAGGCTCGCGGTGCTGAGGGTGAGCAGGAGAGTGGCGCGCCGGTCGAGATATTCCGCGGACGCATTGCCGCTGAGCGTCAGGACGTGACGGCTCACGCCGGGCACCTCCGCGCGCGCCTGCTCGGCGTCTTCGGCCGTGAGGACCGGATAGCCGTGCACGGCATAGGCGCGTCCGTTGGCGACCTGCCGCGTGCGCGGCGTGATGACGACGTCCTGCACGCTGCTCTCCCGGGCAATGAGCTGACGCGACCAGACGTCCACGCCGTCGGTGATGGCGAAGGCGGCTACCAGGGCCGCCACGCCGATGATCACGCCCGTCGTGGACAGCACGGTGCGCAGTGGGTTGGCGCGCAGCGAATCGGCGCCGACGCGCGCCGACTCCACCAGGGTTGCGACGTTCAGCTTCGGCAGGCGCATGGGCAATGGACGACGGGCAAGCGGCGAGAGAGTCTCTCTGTCTTACGGGGCCGGCTCGGTGGAG
>JBJMNM010000595.1:0-7142 GCA_045804305.1 Gemmatimonadaceae bacterium
ATCGCCGCCAGCACACCTAATGTGGCCATGCGGTTCAGGGCGGGCGCCGGGTCGGCCTCGTCCAGCGTGCGCAGCAACTCGTTGCGGATGCGCTCCCCGCCCGCGCGAAGCACCAGCGCCAGTCCCGCCTCGCTCTGCAGCTCGAGCGTGCCGATGAGCCGGTCGCGCAGCTCGTTCGACGTGCTGCCGACCTTCCGTACCATCCACTGCGTCTGCGCCGGATCCTGGTAGAAGCCCACGTACTCCGCGTTGCTGTACTGCGCGCTCGTGGCGGCGAGCTTCAGCCGGAACGATGGTGCGGGTATCCACCGCAGCTCCGCCCCAAACGACTTGGCGTCGGGTCCAAGCTCGTCGCCGAGCAGCCGGCCGCGCGTGGTGATTCCGTTCGTGATCGGGTAATGCGTGTACGTCAGGATTCCCATGTGCTTGGCCGAAAGCTTCAATGACCAGTCCGGAGATCCGATCCGGGGAATGATGATGCCCAGCGAGGACGAGCTGTATCCGGTGAACAGGTAGGACAGCCGATGCACGTCGAAGTCGTCGATGAGGACTTCGCCGACGAAGAGCAGCCCGCCAAGGTGGTCGAGACGCAGCCGCCCATCGAGGCCCAGCAGCTTGTCCGACTCGACGTCGCCCGACGCGGTGGTGTCGGCATAGTTGTGCTTCCGGAAGATGTCGATGAAGGGCAGGAAGTCGACGAGCCGATTGCCCAGGTTGCTCTTCCGCGCTCCTTCGCCGCCGAAGTGGTTCATGAACGTGGCTCCGAGCTCGAATGTCGATGCCGGCGCCACGCTGACCTTGTACGCGAGCAGCTTGGAGTGCGAGCGCACGGTGCTGGAACCCAGATCCGCGAAGATGATCGTCGTCTGGGTGGGACCAACGCCTCGCAGAAAGCCGGGCAGCAGGAACGGTTGATCGCCCGAGAGGGAGATCTGATCGAGCGCCGGCGCATCGGAGGCGAGGAACAGGCCGTCGCCCTCTGACTGCGACCAGGCGAACTGCTCGCGCCCGACCGAGAGCGCCACGTTCCCGAAGCGCGCGCGCATCGCCGCCAGCGTGAGCTCGCCCTCCGTCTTGGGCAGCGTCGAGTCCCGAGGCGCACGGTATTCCAGCCGCTCGCGGGCGTGAAAGGCAAGCCAGCTCGTCGCCTCGAGACGCTGGGACAGCTCGAGCGCCGTCGTCTGCCCGCGCTCCGCCGGAACGCCAAGTCGCCGCAGCGCCAGCGGATCGATCGTCGCCTCGGTCGGTGCGCTATGTGAGGCGGGAAAACGGCGCCGAAACGCATCGGTGCTGGTGAATCCCAGCGCCATGCCGTCGAACAGCGCGAGCGTGGGCCCTTCGTAGACGCGCTCCTCGCTCTCCTCGAACCGCGTGGCGAGCCGCTGGAGTATGCTGCTCGCCTGCACCGCCGCGTCGTCGTCGATCGTGCCGCGACCCGCGGCGAGGTCCGCTCGGTCGAGGCGAATCCGCGCCATCCGCACGATGCGGCCGATCTCGCGCCGCGAGTAGGGACGCTGGCCAATCACCACCGAATCGAGCACGCCCAGCTCGGACAGCCGCTCGATGTCCGCATAGGCGAGGTCCGTTGGTGGCACGGGCGTGGTGCCCTGGGCAAGCGCGCCGCGTGTCGAGAGGGCGACCAGGAGCACCGCGACTGCAATGCGCGCGGGAGCAAGGAAGGGTGTCGTCACGCGCGAAAGGTAGAACGGCGACGGAGGTGAAGAAAGCGCGAGCGCGACTTTCAGCGCGCCTCACGGGGTGCGAAGGCGCGCCGGAGCACGGCGTCGATGCGCTCGCGAAACTTCACGAAGGTGAAGTGCCGCTCGAACCGCGCGTGGCCCGCCTCGCCCATCGCGCGTCGGCGCTGGCTGTCGCCCAGCAGGCCGATGACCGCCTGTGCCAGCGCATCCCGCGCGGCGTGTGGCACCAGAATCCCGGTCGTGCCGTCCTCCACGACCTCGCGCGCGGCATCGTCGGCACCCGCGATGCAGGGCACCGCCGCACGCATGGCCCGGAGATATGAAAGGCCAGACCCTTCGGCGCGACTCGGGAGGGCAAAGCCGCCCGCACGCGCGAGCATCGCATCGAGCGTGGACTCCGTGACGAAGCCGGTGAAGCGTACGCTGCCCGCCAACCCGAGGCCGTTCGCCTTGGCCTCCAGCCGCTTCACGTCGTCGCCGCGACCCACGAGCGCGAGCCGCGCATCGGGGCGCCGGCCAAGCACGGTGGGCCACGCCTCGAGCAGCTCGTCATGCCCCTTGTACCGCTCCGCCGCGTTCATCCGGCCGGCGATCACGATCGTGCGCGGCGTGATCGACGAGACCAGGGCACCATCCACCGGTGACGCATCGCGATCCGGCAGTAGCGCGAGCGGGCACACCTCCGGAGGTCTCAGCTCGGGATGCGCCTCCTGCACCCGTTGCGCCGTGTGCGCCGAGTTCGCGATGCACACGGTGGCGCCCGCGAGCGCGCGCCGCCGATCGGCGTCCATGTGCTCGTCCCACGCCTCCGCGCCGTGCACGAACACGGCGTAGGGACGCCGGAGACCCGCGAGGATCCCCGACTGCGCCGTCGCGACACCGACGTGGTTGAAGACGACGCAGTCGGCGCGGCGTCCGGCACGCATCAGCCGCAGCGCGAACAGCGCGCGCTGAGCGAGGGTGGGGTCGGCGCGGCCTTCCTGGTCGGGGAAGACGGTGATCGTGTGGCTGCGCCGAGCCAGCTCGGAGAACGCGCGCTCCAGCAGCGCGCCCACGTAGGACACGCCGTCGTCGGGCGTGCCGCGATCCACCAGCGCGAGGACCGTGGACGGAAACCCGGGCAAACGGTCCACCGGTATCGTCGATTCCTCTCGCGCCGTCGCGGTCATGACGTCGTGCCGGTCCGCACCTCGGGGCGCACGTCCGCGCCGGCCTGCTCGAGTCGTCCACGCAGTCGCTCCGGCAGCCGCGCGCGGATCACCATCTGGTCGCCCTCCGTGCGCTGATCGAGCACCTCGCCGTGCGCATGGATCTCCGCCAGGAGTCGGCCATCCGTGGGGCGGAGCCATACCTCGGCGATCGGCCGGCGCGAGCGCATCGCACCGCGCAGCGCGCGCCGCAGCGGCTCCAGGCCCCCCTCGGTCTCCGACGAGACGAAGACCGCGTTGGGGACCAGCGCCGTGACCCGCTCCTGCATGGCAAGCAGCGCCTCCTCGGTCAACAGGTCGATCTTGTTGAACACGAGCAACACCGGCTGCTCCGCGAGCTCGAGCTCCAGCAGCACCTGGTCCACGACCATGCGCTGCTCTTCCCACAGCGGATGACTCGCATCCACGACGTGGAGCAGCAGATCGGCGTCGCGGGTTTCCTCGAGCGTGGCGCGGAACGACGCGACGAGATGGTGCGGGAGCTTGCGGATGAACCCGACCGTGTCGGTGACCAGCACCTGCGTGTTCTCCCCGAGATCGACCTCGCGCGTCAGCGGATCGAGCGTGGCGAACAACCGGTCTTCCACGTGCACGTCATCCGCCCCGGTGAGCCCCCGCAGGATCGAGGACTTGCCGGCGTTCGTGTACCCGACGAGCGACGCCTTGAACGAACCGGCGCGCGACTGGCGCTGCACGGCCCGATTCTGCTGCACGTGCGCCAGCCGCTCCTTGAGGAGCTTGATGCGCCCGTTGATGAGCCGGCGGTCGCTCTCGAGCTGCGTCTCGCCCGGGCCGCGCACGCCGATGCCGCCGCGGAACTTCTCGAGGTGGGTCCACATGCGCGTGAGCCGCGGCAGCGTGTACTCGAGCTGCGCGAGCTCCACCTGCATCTTCGCCTCGCTGCTGCGGGCGCGCGTCGCGAAGATGTCGAGGATGAGCTCCGCGCGGTCCACCACGCGCGTGCCCACGATGTCCTCGACGTTCTTGCCCTGGCTCGGCGACAGCTCGTCGTCGAAGATGATGAGCGAGGCGCGCTTGTCGGCGACCATCGCCCGGAGCTCTTCGATCTTGCCCTTGCCGAGATAGGTGCCGGGATGGGGGCGATCCAGCTGCTGCGTGAGCTCGCCGACGACCTCTGCGCCCGCCGTATCGGCGAGCCGCTCGAGCTCCCGGAGGTGCTCGTCCAATGCCTTGCGCGCGCCGGCCCGCTTGAGCGGCGCGCCCACGAGGAGCGCGCGCTCAATCGGTGCGGATACCGTGATCAGGTCGCGTGAGATGAAAGAACCTCGATGAAAGAAGCGGTTGTCATCCCGCAGGAGCGGAGCGATTGTCGGGATCTACTGTCTTTGCAGCGTGGCTCGCACCGGTGCGGTGAAGGTAGATTGCCCAGAGGGCACCCACACTCGCGGCCCGAGGGGACCGCTCCTGCGGGATGACAAGCTTACCGCTACTGGCGCGACGTGCCGCCGAACGCCGTGAACCGACCGGTGGACGAATAGGGCACCGTGAAGTTACCCACAACCGTGCCCACCGTCACGTCGCCGTTCACGCGATACGGCACCGCCCCCTGGTTGAGGAGCTGCCGGCCGGCCGCGCCGATGCCGGCGTAGGTGAAGGCCACGGGTATCGTCACCGTCGTGGAGTCCCCCGACTGCACGGTGAACTGGCTGTCGAGTATGCCGTTGGCGAGGTTCACGTTGTCGCCCACCTGCACGTTGTACGACAGCCGCGTCGCGTCGAGCCGATAGCCGTTCGGGTTGTAGACGTTGAGCTTCACGGCCAACTGCCCACCCTGGAGCCCGACGCCCTGCACCGCCACGTCCTTGAGGTTCACCACTGGCTGCTGAAAAGCCGCCTTCCCCAGCGTGCTGCAGCCCGCCGCGATGGCCATCGCGGACGCGGCCGCACCCAACATGAGACGACGCATCATTCACTCCTCCGTTGATGGTTCTCGGCCAGCTCCCTGCGCCGATGATCTCTCTCCTGCCGCATCTGCCTGGCTCCGCGCTCGCAGCTCCTCCCACCAGGCGAGGCGCTTGGCGATCTCCTTCTCGAAGCCGAACGGCCCGGGCTCGTAGAACGCCGAGCCGGCCAGGGCGTCGGGGAGATACTCCTGCGGGATATATGCCTCGGGTACGGCATGCGCGTACTGATACCCCTCGTGATATCCCAGTTCCTTCATGAGCTTCGTCGGGGCATTGCGGATGTGCAGCGGCACCTGCGCCGCCGGATGTTCGCGTGCCGCGTCCAGCGCCGCGCTCAGCGCGCGATAGCTGCTGTTCGACTTCGGCGCCGTCGCGAGGTAGATCACCATCTGCGACATCGGAAGGTAGCCCTCCGGCGCCCCCAACATGTGATATGCGTCACGCGCCGCCACCGCGAGCTTGAGCGCTTCCGGATCGGCGAGGCCGATGTCCTCCGCCGCCATCGCGATCGCGCGACGAAAGATCACCATCGGATCCTGGCCGCCTTCGAGCATCCGCGCCATCCAGTACAACGCGGCCTGCGGATCGCTGCCGCGCAACGACTTGTGGAAGGCGCTGAGGATGTTGTAGGTCTCCTCGCCACCCTTGTCGTAATGCGAGAAGCGCAGTTGCGCCGCTTCCTTGGCGGCGATCGCGGTCACGTGACCACCGACGCCGACATGGTCGGCCGCCGCCTCGAGCACGGTGAGCGCGCGTCGCGCATCACCATCCGCCTCGAGCGCGAGCAGCTCCACGGCGTCGTCATCGACGGAGAGGCCAAGCGTGCCGAGGCCGCGCTCCGTATCGCCGAGCGCGCGGCGGAGTACGGCTTCGATGTCGGTCGGAGAGAGCGGGCGAAGCACGAACACGCGCACTCGTGAGAGCAGCGCGCCATTGATCTCGAAGCTCGGGTTCTCCGTCGTCGCGCCGATGAGCGTGATCGTGCCCGACTCGACGTGCGGGAGAAAGGCGTCCTGCTGTGCCTTGTTGAAGCGATGAATCTCGTCGGCGAAGAGGATCGTGCCGCGCCCCGTCTCCAGCCGGTCTTCCGCTTCGCGCACGATCTCGCGTACGCGTGGCACGCCCTCGGTCACGGCCGAGAAAGGCACGAACTCACGGTCGGTGTATCGCGCGATCAGGCGCGCCAGCGTGGTCTTGCCCGTGCCCGGTGGTCCCCAGAACACCATCGACGACACGGTCCCCCTCTCGATGCTCTCACGCAGCGGCATCCCGGGCGCCAGCAGGTGCGCCTGCCCGGCGAACTCCTCCAGGGAGCGCGGACGCATGCGCGCCGCGAGCGGCGGTGGCGGCGCGGCCGCGGCGAACAGCGACGGACCACTCGACTTGCCGCGTGACGTGCGACGATCGGCCATGCTCAGGCTCCGGCGAGCGTGCGCGCGAGAAAGTAGGTGCCCGTGCCGCCAAGAAATGCCAGCGGCAGATGCCATCCTCCACGCGCGCGAAACTCGGGCACAAGGTTCGACATTCCCACGTACAGCGTCACGCCCGCCGCCAGCGCGAGACCATGGTCCTGGAGCACCCCGATCTGCTCGGTGAACACGACGCCGGCGATGGTCGCCACGCCGAGCGCTCCAGCGGCCAGCAGCGCGCGACGTCGCCCCTGGCCGGCGGCCAGGAAGAGACTGGAGATCGCGAGCCCCTCGGGCACCTTGTGGAGCACCACGGCGACGAACACCAGCGCACCGATTGCGCCACCAATCTCCAATCCGCTCGCCACCGCCACCCCGTCGACGAAGGTATGAAGCAGGAGGCCCACGAGCGCCGCGACGCTGACCGCGTGCGACACGTGGTGTGTCTCCTCACCGAAGTGGAAGTGCGTACCGATCACGTGCTGGGTGACGTGCACCGCGAGATAGCCGCCCAGCACCACGACTGCCGCCGTGTGGCCCCCACGCGCGAGCGCTTCGGGCAGCAGGTCGATGAGGCCGACACTGATCATGAATCCCGCGGCGTAGGCCAGCATGCCGTCCAGCGCGCGGACGCTCCAGCGCGCGCGCGACGTCACCGCCAGCGCACCGACGAGATTCGCGCTCGCCGCGGCGACCGCATAGACGAGCTTGTCGGGCGTCACGTAGGTCGGAACTTCGTTGGGCGCGGCGGCTGAAGGCTCACACGCGCTGGAGCGCGAGCCGCTCCGCCGACGCGGCCAGCGCGCTCATCAGATCCGGAGCCGCCGGAAACGACTGACGGTTGATCTTCCAGCTCTTCGGACGCAGCCGCTGCCGCTCCTCGAGCCCCCGCCCCTCGAG
>JBJMNM010000596.1:0-12430 GCA_045804305.1 Gemmatimonadaceae bacterium
ACGTTATCCTGCGAGGCGGTGCAAGATAAGTCTCGAGCGTCCTGGAGGCCGCGACAACCACAGGCAGCCAGCCCAGAAACAACGCGCCGCCGCCCGAACATGCTCGGACGGCGGCGCTTCCGCAAAACGAACCTGAGAAAACTCTTACCTAATTACTTCGCACTCGCCCGCTCCGCACGCACATGCGTGAGCCAGCCATGCCGATCCTCCCCCTTCCCATGCACGAGATCGAGGAACAGCCGCTGGATCCGCATCGTGATCTCCCCGGCTCTCCCCACGCCGACCTTGATCTTGTCCACGCTGCGCACGGGCGTCACTTCGCTCGCCGTGCCGGTCAAGAAAACTTCATCCGCGACGTAGAGCATCTCCCGCGGCATCAGCTGCTCCTTCACCTCCAACCCGTTGTCCCGCGCGATCGTGATGATCGAGTCGCGCGTGATCCCCGGCAGCAGCGTCCCGTTGCTCGGCGTCGTGTATAAAACGCCGTTCGAAACCACGAACACGTTCTGCCCCGACCCTTCGCTGATCATCCCCTCGGGCCCGAGCGCGATCGCCTCGTCGTAACCGTCGGCGAGCGCTTCCATCTTGATGAGCTGCCCACTGAGATAATTGCCCGCGACCTTCGCCATGCTCGGGACGGTGTTCGGCGCCATCCGGTGCCAGCTCGACACGCATGCGTCGACACCCTTCTCCAGCGCGCCCTCGCCGAGGTAGGTGCCCCAGGGCCAGCAGGGGAGGAACACCTCCACCGGGCTCGCGAACGGCACCATCCCCGCGGCGCCGTAGCCGCGGATGACCATCGGGCGGATGTAGCACGCGTTCAACCCGTTGCGCTCCACGAGCTCACACGTCGCCGCCACGAGCTCGTCCACGCCGTACGGCACGTCCATGCGGTAGATCTTGCACGAGTTGAGCATCCGCTGGAAATGATCCTCCAGCCGGAACACCGCCGGCCCACTCGGCGTGCTGTAGCAGCGCACTCCCTCGAACACGGATGAGCCGAACTGCATCGAATGCGCGAGCACGTGCACGTTGGCGTCCGCCCAGGCAATGAACTCGCCGTTACGCCAGATCCAGTCGGTTGCCTCAAGCTGATACGCCATGATGTCTCCCTGAGTATTGATCTCGCCCAGCGTGCGTCTTCAGCGCACCGACGCCACACGCTCGAAGAAGAGCCGGCCATCCCACTGCGTACTGCGATCGTTCGGCAACAATGCCAGCCGATACCGACCATGATAGCCGACGACGCGCCATTCCACGCGATGGCCGTCGCTCCACTGGACCGCGATGCCGTCGTCGCCCACGCGCTGCCACGTGCCGCGCCGGCTCACACCGGTGCACCAGCTCCCGCGGCATTCGTACGTCCCGTCACCGCGAAAGGTGAGGGTATCGATGCCGTCGCGCCACTCGCCCACCAGATCGGCGGTGCTCCCGATCCGCGGATGCAGATCGACCGCCTGCCGTGCGCTCACGGCGCTCCAGCCGATCGCGATGGCGAAGTCGAGACCGAACAGCATCGGATCAGCGCTTCCGCAGCCCGCCGGCGGCGCCCAGCTCGTCCCACAGCGTGGCGATCGCGCGCATCCCCTTGGTGAAGTTCTCCACGCTCATCCACTCGTCCGGCGCATGCGCGTTCTCGCCGGGCAGCCCGAACCCGACCAGGAGCACCGGGGCGCCGAGGATGCGCTCGAAGTCGCCGACGACCGGGATGGAGCCCCCTTCGCCGACGACCACCGGCTCTCGGCCGAATGCCGCGGCCAGCGCGCGACGCGCGGCGTCGAACAGCGGGCCCTCGAGATCGGCGCGCCACGGCTTGCCGCCGTGCAGGTGATTGACTCTCACGGTCACGCCCTTCGCCGCGACGCGCTCCACGTGCGCCTTCATGAGCGCCTCGATCTCCACCGGATCCTGCCCGGGCACGAGACGACAGCTCACCTTGGCCATCGCCTTCGCCGGCAGAACCGTCTTGGCGCCCTCGCCCGTGTAGCCGCTCAGCAGCCCGTTCACCTCGCAGGTGGGCCGAGTCCACAGGCGCTCGAGCACCGTAAATCCCTTCTCGCCACCCAGCGCGGGCGCCCCGGTTTCGGCGCGGAAATGCTCCTCGTCGAATGGCAATGATGCCATCTGGGACAGCACGGGCGCGGGCCAGCCTTTCACGCTGTCATAGAACCCGGGGATCGCCACGCGGCCATCGGGCTCGTGGAAGGTGGCGAGGATCTTCGCGAGGGCCATCGCCGGGTTCACAACGGCGCCGCCGTAGCTGCCCGAGTGGAGGTCCTGCGCCGGACCCTGGACGTCGATCTGGAAGTACGCCAGACCGCGCAGCGACGACAATATGCTCGGCAGGCCCGGCGCGAACATGGCCGAGTCGGAGATGACGACCGCGTCGGCCGCGAGGAGCGTGGCGTTCTTCTCGATGAACGGCGCGAGATTCTCGCTGCCCACCTCCTCTTCGCCTTCGGCCAGCACGATGACGTTGACCGGCAGCGTGCCGCGCGCCTTGAGGTGCGCCTCGAGCGCCTTCACGTGGAGGTAGAGTTGTCCCTTGTCGTCCACGGAGCCGCGGGCGAACAGCTTGCCGTTGCGGACCGTCGGCTCGAACGCGGGCGACGTCCACAGCTCGAGCGGCTCGGCCGGCTGGACATCGTAGTGGCCGTACACGAGGACCGTGGGCGCCTGTGCACCGGCGCCGCGCCACTCGCCGACCACGACCGGATGCCCCTTGGTCTCGTGCACTTTTGCCTCGAGCCCGGCGTCCCGCAACGCGCCGGCCAGCCACTCGGCCGCGCGCGCGGTGTCGACGTCGTGCTCCGATCGGGCGCTCACGCTCGGGATGCGGAGGAAGTCGAACAGCTCGCGCTGGATGCGGGCGTCGTGCTTGGTGAGGAAGGAGTCGAGATCGGCGGGGACGGCGGCGGTCGCGGTGCTCATGGTGTCGGATCCTGGTCGGCGCACATGACTCGGATTCTGATAATAACGTTCATCACGGGATTCCGGATCGGCGCGCGGGTCGCAAGATCAAGAGCGCGGGACTGCTCCAGCATCCATCGGATCGCTCCGAGTGGCTGTGGGACTCCCAGTGGCCCGCCACGCCGTTCGACCACGCCGGCATCAATCCTTTACTGGTCAATCCCTCGCTCGGGCCGGCGCGAGACTGCTTGGGGGGTGCGGGGCAGCGTTGCCCAGCATTCAACACACCACAGAGAGTACAGAGGGCACAGCGAACAGCATTCAAACCACAGAGAGCACAGAGAGCACAGAGGCTTTGCTGTGGCAATTTCTCTGTGCTCTCTGTGTCCTCTGTGGTTTGTCAAGCCGTTTTCAGGCCGTTGCGGTGTTCTTCAAGCCGTCCCAGTGCCCTCTGTGGCCTGGTGACGCCGTTCTCTGTGCTGGGGCATCTCAAAGGACAGGTGCCGGCCCTCCGACGATCTCGACGGGCAAAGGAACGATGCCCGCGTGGTCGTGGCAGCATGGCGGGCCACTGGGAGTCCGACAGCCACTCGGAGCGATCCGATGGATGCTGGAGCAGTTCGAAGCCGTTGCCGTTGCGACCGGCGCACCGATCCGGAATTCCGTGAAGCACCTGGTGACGGACGCGAATCGTCCCCGCGTGAGGTACGCGTTTCGTCCTCCCCAAGGGACAGCGCACTCCTCCGCGTCCTCTGTATCACCCGCGGCCAGATGCTCTAAATCGTTGCACCGCAACGAATTCTGCGTCGCTCTTCCTGACCGGCCCATTCGGCACCGGCCCTGCCTTGTCCGGAGGCATCCCACCCCCTCGTGACGTCCTATCCGGAGCTTCCCATGCGCAGGTCTTCGCTCGTTCTCGCCACTCTCCTGGTCGCCGGCGTCGCCGGTGTCGGCCAGGCCCAGCTCTCCTCGCCCCAGCCGCCCACGATCTTCGAAGCCACCCCCTACGCCGGCGTCATCCTCTTCGGCGATTACCTCTCGGGCCCACTCGGCACCTCGGTCACCAACGCCCCCGCCACGATCATCGGCGCGCAGCTCGGGATGAAGATCGCCCCGAACGTGTCGATCATCGGCAACGTGGCCACCGCCAGCAGCGACATCCAGGCGGGCATCCCGATCCTCGGCGGCGTGTCGATCGCCCAGAGCACGGTGCAGATGTTCGACGCGGGGCTGCAGCTCGAGCTGCCGTTCACATCGATCTCCGGGCTGACGTTCTCTCCCATTCTCCAGGCGGGCGCCGGTGCGATGCGCTATGCGATCACCCAGTCGTTCATCACCACCAACAGCACCAACTTCGCCGCGAACGTGGCGGCGGGTGCCGACATCTCCGTCGGCCGCGGCGTGGGAGTGCGGTTCATGGCGAAGGACTACATCGGCAACTTCGACATGCAGCAGGCGACGTTCATCGACGCGCAGACGAACACGACGAACAGTTTTGCGTTCAGCGCCGGGCTGCGATTTTCATTCTAGCCAGGCTGTACGCGATATGCCCGTCAGCCAGCGCGGGAGACGCCGCAGGCTGTAGGCTGATGAGCCAAAGCTTCTCGCTTACAGCGTCCGTGGCCCACATGATGCTGGCGCTCACCCCTATTCTCGCGTACATCATCCCGGTCGTAAGGCATGCCCACCCTCGCATCCCGAGCCATGCCGACCAGATCAAGCCCGCTGAGCGAAGAGCTGAAGCAGACTCGCCCCTTCCACTCGGCGGGTCATGAGGCGGTAGTGAGCATCCTGCGGACGGCGGCGGTGGTCCAGCGCCACATCGCGCAGGTGGTGGAAGCGAATGGGATCACCATCCAGCAGTACAACGTGCTGCGCATCCTGCGCGGCGCCGGCGACGCGGGCCTCCCTACGCTCGCGATCCGCGATCGGATGATCGAGGAGGCGGCCGGCATCACCCGGCTTCTCGACAAGCTGGAGAGCGCCGGATTCGTGGTGCGCGAGCGGTCCACCCCCGACCGGCGGCAGGTGGTCTGCCAGATCACCGCCGCCGGCCTCGAGCTCCTCGGGTCGCTCGACGAGCCAGTCGACGCGGTGAACCTCACGGCCGTGCAGATGCTCGATGAGCCCGAACGGCAGTCGCTGATCGATCTGCTGGGGGCGGTCAGAGCGGGGTGCACGAGGTCGGTCAAAGCGTAGGCCGACCCGCGAACGAGGCCGACTATTCGCTCCGCGCCGGCCATCCTCCACGATAGCCCTGCAGGACCCACAACCGCCGCACGAACACGGTGTCGCGCCCGCGCAGCAGTGGTGCGGGCGTGCCACGCTGCACCGAGGCGAAGTACGGCGCCAGCTTCGCGATCGTCTCGTGCGTCTGCGCGGCCGGACGCTCGTCCACCAGCGCGATGAGTGCGTCGCCCGGTCTGGCGGTCTGCGCGAAGCCGGGCCAGAGCTCGTACTGGTTGTGGCGCCCGGAGAGGCAGAGGCAGAAGACGGCTTGCTGCCCGCCGCTGTGAAACGCGAGCTCGCTCACCTCCTGATACCGATCCGCGGCGAGCCAGGCGCGAGACGAGCCGCCGGCGGTCAGCGCCGACTGGAGACTGCTCACCTGCGTCCCGACCCGATCCCATCCCGCCGAGCGTGCGATCGGATCTCGGCGCGCCGGAAGGAGAGGGATGACGGGCTTCAGCGCATGCACGTAGATCACACCGACCATCACCGCGGCGAGCACGATGCCGCGATCGACCCAGCGTCGCCAGCTGTGCGAGACGTCGGGCCACACGTACATGGCCGCGAGCAGCGCCACGCCGGGGATGTACGAGGGCGCCGGCCAGTTGGCCTCCACCGACTGCCGCAGCGCGCTGTAGACGAAGAAGAGCCAGCTCCCGGCCGCCACGACGGCGAGCGTGAAGCGCAGGTCGTCGACCGGCCGGCGCAGGGACATCCACACCGCTTGCATCACGAGCGCAAACAATATGGGCGAGACGAGCGCGAGCTGCCCGCCGATGAGATCCAGCTCGCGCTTGATCGCCGAGCCCTTCGGCACGCCCAGTCCGTGCTGGAGCTGGAAGCGGAAGGAAATCCAGTCGTGCGCGGCGTTCCACTGGAGCACGGGCAGGAACACGAGCGTCGCCACGATGCACGCCACGTACGGCCCGGGCTCTCGCAGCCGCGCGCGCAGCGACGGGCGGACCAGCACCGCGGCCGTGATGGTGATCGGGAGCAGGATCGACGTGTACTTGGACGCGAAGGCGAGTCCGAGCGCGACACCGGCGGCGCTCCACCAGAGCAGCGACGACCGCGACCTGATCGGCGACTCGAGCGCGCGCACGACGCAGTAGAGGCCCACCGCGCTCGCGGCGAGCAGCGGCGCATCGGGAGTGGCGAGCACGAGTCCCGACGCCGCCAGCGGCATGAGCGCGAACACGATCGCGGCGGTGCGTGCAGCCGTGCCTCCGGCCAGCCGTGCAGCGATTGCCGACGCAGCCAACGACGCGACGCCGCCGGCGAGCACGGGCAAGAATCGAACGGCGAGCGGTGACGGCGGCAGGCCGAGCACGGCGAAGAACGCCGTGCCCATCCGGACGAGCACGGCGATCATCGGTGGGTGATCGAAGTAGCCGGCGGCGAGATGGGCGCCGCGCGACCAATCCCAGTAGTAGGTCTCGTCGGGAAAGAGGGGCAGTAGTCCGGCGAAGACGAGTCGCAGCAGCGTTGCGCCCGCGGTGACGAGGAGCGCGGTGCGCCAGCCGCGCGCGTCGCTTGCTCGGCGATTGCGGTCCAACGTGCGACCGTCAGCTCGCGTCGGGCGCGGGTCCGGCGCGACGCGTGCGCCGGATGCGCATCAGGAGGAAGAGCGCGAGCGCCCACGCGATCCATACCACGCGCTCGTCGGTGGACAGGGTGCGCATCATTCCCCACACCACGAGCGGCACGGTCAGCGGCAGCGCGATCCCCGTCTCCGTGTCGGCCACGTATCGCTCGATCACCCTGGTGCTCCGCTTCCCGCCGTTGCGGATGAGCGTCGTGACGGCCGGCGCGAGATCGCTCGGCGACGCGCCGCGCCAGCCGGGCGCCAGCATGAGCGTCCAGCCCGTTGCCGTGTGTCCCCAGCCGTGGTGATTGCTGCCGGCCACGAGGGCGAGGTTCAGGCTGTCGGCGAGATGGATGATGCGCGTCCGTTCCCGCCGCCCCTGCCCGAGGCCGCGCGGCGCGCCGTCGATGAGCTCGATCGCGCGCACCCCGGGCGTACCCGGGCCGGTCGCCGCGACCATCTTCGATACGTCGCCAGGGAGCGTCTCCACGAGCACCGGCTCCACGCCGCGGACCATGCTCGCCATGCGCAGTGCCTGCTCGTCGATGTCGCGCTGCATGGGATCGAGCAGGCCGCGCACCATGCGATCGGCGTCGAGCACGTTCACGTGCTCGCCCTTCCAGACCACCTCGATGCCCGGCAGCAACACGACGCCTTCCGCGGCGATCGGCGGATTGTTCGCCCAGGCGTCGCGCGCACCCTCGAAGGTGCGATGATCGGTCACGTACGCCGCGCCGAAGCCGGCGTCGCGATGCCAGGCGCGATTGTCCTCGGGCGTCCAGTCGGGACGTCCGTCGTGCGAGTACTTCGTGTGCGAGTGGAAGTCGATCGCGAGGATGTCGGGGTTGCCGACGTCGAGTGCCGCCATGGGCCGCGGCAGCATCATCCCGGCCGCGTAGACGCCGATCAGCGCCACGAGCGGCACGCCGACCCGCGCCGCCACGCGCGCGACTCGGCGCGAGCGCGTGGTGACCGTGGGCGGCAGGATCCGTCCGCGCCACCACCACCAGATCCCGAAGAGCAGGACCAGCGTGATCACCAGGGCGATGTGCTGCCTCACGCTCAGCAGCGTGAGCAGGTCCAGCACGTTGGACACGGGCGCGAGCACGACGTACGCTGGCGAGCGCCGCAGCGACGCTTCCGGCAGCGTCCCACCCGTCACGGCGTCACGTAGCGGGGAGAGGGCGAAGGGCGCGCTGGCCAGCACGAGCACGACTGTCGCGATCAGCCACCAGTACGGGCGGAGCCGGCGCAGCGGGGCGAGGTATCGCAATACGGCGTTGTGACCTGCGTCGGCGGCGTCGCGTGGCACGAATGGGTAGTTTCATGGTGGAAGGACGTCATCCCGCAGGAGCGAGCGAAGCGAGCGAGTGTCGGGATGACAATTGCAAGAACATAATCGCCCGACCGCCTGACCGCCTGACCGCCTGACCGCCCGACCGCCCGACCGTTCACCGTTCACCACGACGCCGTGGCCAACCACCTCGCCACCGAAACGAGTCCGTATCTGCTCCAGCACGCCCATAACCCGGTCGACTGGTGGCCGTGGGGCAAGGAGGCGCTCGAGAAGGCGCGCGTCGAGCGGCGTCCGATCCTGTTGAGCATCGGGTACGCGGCCTGTCACTGGTGCCACGTGATGGAGCGCGAGTCGTTCGAGGACGAGGCCACCGCCGCGCTCATGAACGAGCACTTCGTGAGCATCAAGGTGGACCGCGAGGAGCGGCCGGACATCGACGCCATCTACATGCAGGCGACCCAGGCCATGACGGGTCATGGCGGCTGGCCGATGACCGTGTTCCTCACCCCCGAGGGCGAGCCCTTCTACGCCGGTACGTACTTTCCACCGGATGATCGCCACGGGATGCCGAGCTTTCGCAAGGTGCTGCTCGGCGTGGCCGACGCGTGGGCCAACCGGCAGGAGAGCGTGATCAAGACGACCGCCTCCATGCGCGATCTCTACAAGGCGAGCACGGAACGAACGCGCGCTACGGGCAAGCTCGACGAGGGATTGCTCTCGCGTGCGATGTCGTCGCTGGTGCAACGCTACGAGCCGCGATTCGGGGGCTTCGACGGCGCGCCGAAGTTTCCGCCCACGATGGCGCTCGACTTCATGCTGCGGCAGTGGGCGCGCACTGGCGAGCTGCAGGCGCTCGAGATGGTGACGCACACGTTTCGGTCCATGTCGCGCGGCGGGATCTATGATCAGGTGGGCGGCGGCTTCTCCCGTTACAGCGTGGACGCGTACTGGCTCGTCCCTCACTTCGAGAAGATGCTGTACGACAACGCACTGCTCGTGCGGCTCGGCGCCAACCTCTGGCAGGCGACGCGCGATCAGGAGGCGCGGCGCGTGACGGAGGAGACGATCGGCTGGCTCGCGCGCGAGATGATGTCGCCGGAGGGCGGCTTCTACTCGTCGCTCGACGCGGACAGCGAGGGCCACGAGGGGCGCTATTACGTATGGGATTCCGGCGAGCTCGATACCCTGCTCGGCGAGGACGCCCGGCTGGTGAAGGCCCATTGGGGCGTGACGGCCGAGGGCAACTTCGAGGGGCGCAACATCCTGTTCGTGCCGCACGACACGGCGTCCGTGGCGAAGGCGAACGGCGTGACGGAGTTCGAGCTGCGCACGGCCGTGGATCGCGCGGGGCGCATCCTGTACGACGCGCGCGAGAAGCGCGTGCGGCCGGCGCGCGACGAGAAGATCCTCGCCGGCTGGAACGGGCTGATGCTGCGCGGGCTCGCCGAGGCGGCGCGCGCCTTCGGCGACGCGGAAGTGGAGGCACTGGCGCTCAAGAATGGTGAGTTCCTGTTCGCGCATCTCGTGCGCGGCGACCGCGTGCTCCGCTCGTACAAGGACGGCTCGGCGAAGATCCCGGGCTTTCTCGAGGACTATGCGGCGGTCGCGCTGGGATCGATGTCGCTCTACCAGCTCACCTTCGACCGCATGTGGCTCGACCGCGCGCGCAAGCTGGCCGACGCGATCCTGGCGCGCTTCTGGGATGAAGAGGCACAGGCGTTCTTCGACACGGCCGCGGACGCGGAGGCGCTGGTGACGCGGCCGCGCGACGTGACCGACAACGCCATCCCGAGCGGCAGCTCGCTGGCGACGGAGCTGCTGCTGTTGCTGGGCGACCTGTTCGCCAACGGCGAGTACACCGCGAAGGCCACGTATCTCCTGGAGACGATCGCCGAGCCGATGGCGCGGTACCCCACCGCGTTCGGGCACGCGCTGGGCGCCGCCGATCTCGCCGTGCGCGGCGCAGTCGAGGTGGCGATCGCCGGCGATCCGGGCGACGCCGCGTTCGGCACGCTCGCCCGCGTGGTGGCGAACCGCTACGTGCCGTCACTCGTGATGGCGGGTGGCGAGGGGAAGAGCGCGAGAGGAATCACGCTCCTCGAGCGGCGCGGAGGCGCGGAGCCGATCGCGTACGTGTGCCGGTCGTATGCGTGCGACGCGCCGACGAGTGATCCGGCGGTGCTCGAGGCGCAGATCGAAGCACTGCGGCCCGGAAGCCGCGGCTAGCTGTAAGCTGTAAGCTGCAAGCTCGGCAGCCAGTGCAGGAGACGCCGTAGGCTGTAAGCGCTTGAGCAATAAGCTTCTCGCTGATCGCAGGTGCGAAGGAGATCGCGAAACTTGGGCACGTTGGTGACGAAGGGCGGAAGGGCAACGCCGTTGCCTCTCCGCCGTTCGTTACGTATCAGCCCAAGTATCGCGACGCCGTTCGGTGCAGCGATCAGCGAGAAGCTTGCGGCTTATCAGCTTAGAGCCTACGGCGTCCCTGCACTGGCTTCCGGGCTTATCGCTTACAGCTGCTTCACTGCTGTGCCTTGACTTCGGTGTGCGCCGCGACCTTCCACATGTTCGCGACGCGGTGCCACACCGTCATCGTGTTGTAGGTTCCACTCATCGACTTGCCGTCCATGGTGCCATCGACGGTCGCCTTGCCGGTGACGATCACGTTGGCGTTGTCGAGACGGTGCACCTTCACGTCGTCGAGCCGGACGGAGTTGAGCGTCGCCTTGCTGATCCCCGCGATCTCGTCGTCACGGCCAATGATCCCGGAGTCGTACGTCGCCGTGTAGTCGTCGGAGAAGGTGTTCCTGATCGCGTTCGTCTCCTTGTTCTTCACGCTCGCCCAGAGCGCGGTCTCGCGCGTCGTGAACTTCTCCTGATCGTCGCCTCGGGCCTGCGCGAACGCCGGAGCCGCGGAGAACGCCAGGGCGGCGAGCGGCAGCATCAATCTGTAGGGAATGCGCATACGTAGCTCCTCTGCTGGGGTGGGACCACAAGCATATGGAAGCCCAACGGGACCGGCAACCAGTCCGTTTCAACCTGCGCGCTGGAGATCCGACGCCGGAGCGTTCGGTGGGCGGAACTAGCTTTGACGCCGCCGCTCGGAATCGGCGAAGTATTGCTCGATGCACACGCTGATCACCGAGGACAGCACATCGGTGGACACGTCGCCGAGCTGGGTGCGGCGTACCGGGAGCCTGCTCCACGCGTGCTTGACGGCGACGATCACTCGCTCGATCGGGAGCTGCCTCGCTCGCGCTTCGTCGCACAGTGTCGTCATGGGCGGGCCGAACACATGGCCGCGCAAACCCTTGTCCATCATGACCGCCACGGGGTGGCGGTTCACCACGTCCTCCAGCAGCTCGTGCGCTCGGCGCACGAGTGCCTCATCGATCAGCGGAGACGGCGCGTCGATGGGAGAGGTCGGAGGGGTGGCGTGCGAGGAGCGCATCTTCTCCACTCTAATGAACGTTTGGCGATCCGTCCAATGACCTCCCGTCAACGCGCCGCTTGGACGCGTCGTTGTGTCCGTTTTGGTACACAGGCCGCATGCACGTAGCAGGCGCTAGCGCAGCGCCGTGGTCTTGCCCGCTGCCTGGTTCTTGTAGACGACGCCGCCCTTCATGACGAAGCTTGGCCTCTCCATGACGGTGATGTCGCGCGTCGGGTCGCCCGGAACCGCCACCACGTCGGCCCATTTGCCGGGTGCGAGAGTGCCGACGTTCTTCTCCCAGCCGAGCAGCCTGGCGCCGCTGAGCGTGCCGGCCATGATCGACTGCATGGGGGTGAGCCCGCCCCAGGTCACCATCAGGGTGAACTCATGCCCATTGTTGCCGTGCTCCCCTACGCCGGCATCGGTGCCGAGCGCGATCGGGACGCCGAGCCGGTGGGCCAGGCGCACGGAGTTGCGCATGCCGTTCGCGGCGGCGAGCGCCTTTTCGGCGCGCAGCCCGGTGAGGCGCCCGCTCTGTGCCACCTTCTCCACGAACTCGCCGGCGCTGATGGTCGGCACGAGATAGGTGCCTTTCTGGACCATCATGCGCGCGCCCTCTTCGTCGAGAAAGGAGCCGTGCTCGATGGACGCGACGCCGGCGCGCACGGCCAGCTTGATGCCCTCGGTGCCATGCGCGTGCGCGGCGACCTTGCGATCGAGCTTCTTCGCTTCGTCAACGATCGCCTGCATTTCCGGAAGTGTGTACTGCGTGGCAC
Organism: Gemmatimonadaceae bacterium; assembly: GCA_045804305.1. Lineage (GTDB taxonomy): Bacteria > Gemmatimonadota > Gemmatimonadetes > Gemmatimonadales > Gemmatimonadaceae > AG11. The sequence continues at coordinate 12,228 of JBJMNM010000596.1, forward strand.
CAACAGCGTCTCCTTCGGAGAGCACACCACCCGTTGCGCAGATCTTGATGACGTCGGCGCCGTACTTCACCTGGTCCACACCGTCGGCGACGCCCGTCTTGTAGTCGCCGTCGAAGAGCCCCGGCTTGTAGCCGTTCTCGTCGCAGTGGCCGCCGGTGATGCCGATCGCGTGTCCGGCGTTCTGCATGCGCGGACCGATCACG
>JBJMNM010000597.1:0-4538 GCA_045804305.1 Gemmatimonadaceae bacterium
GCTGTGCGATCGCATGGTGATGGAGCTCGGACTGAACCCGATTGGTGACGGGCAGTGGCATGTGTTCCCGTCGCCGGGCGGAATCACCGGCATGCTGCTGCTGGCCGAGTCGCATCTCACGCTCCACACCTTCCCGGAGCACGCGTCGCTCTGCCTCAACCTCTTCTGCTGTGCCCCGCGCCCGTCATGGCCGTTCGCCGAACGGCTGGCCGAGGCGCTGGAGGCTCGCTCCGTGGAAGTGCAGCGCATCGAGCGAGTTTACGGCAGACCAGCTTCGCTGTCGCTGGTATGAGTCGATGATGCTTCAGGCATGACGGCCAAATCTGACAATTGCCCCAACTGCGGTGCAACGATTCACTTCCGCTGGGCCGGTGCCGTTCAGACGACCTGCCCGTACTGCCACTCGATCCTCGTGCGCCGCGACGTCGACCTCGAGAAGGTCGGCACCGAGAGCGCGATACCAGAGAGCAGCTCACCCATCCAGCTCGGGACGGAAGGGCGCTACGGCAAGCTCGCGTTCACCGTGATCGGCCGCATCGTCTACGAGCATGACCGCGGGCGATGGAGCGAGTGGTACCTGCGCTCCCTGGAGGGTGAAGGCGCCTGGCTGTCAGATGCGCAGGGTGACTACGCGGTGACGACACGCGCCAACCAGACAGACCTCCCCGCCGCCGAGCACGTGCGAGTGGCGCAGTCGTATGCGATCGACGGCACCCTCTTCACGGTGTCATCACTCACCTACGCCCGGTACGCCGGCGTGGAGGGTGAGCTGCCCTTCGAGTACTGGGATCATGGCGTGGAGCTCTTCGTCGACCTCGACACGGACGGGACGATCCATCCCCCACGCATCGCCACGCTCGACTACTCCGACGACCATCCCGTAGCCTACGTCGGCTCGTACGTGACGCTCGCGGAGCTCGGGCTGCGCAACATGCGAACGATCGAGGGCTGGTGAGCGCGCCCGCCGTCAGCTCGCTGAGCTGTCCGCAGTGCGGCGCCGCGATCACATTGCGCGCCCTGGACCAGGCGCAGACGGTCGCCTGCGCGAGCTGCGGCAGCGTGCTCGATGCGCGCGACCCCAACCTGCGCGTCCTCCAGGCCTATGAGGAAGCGCAGAAATTCACGCCGCAGATCCCGCTCGGCACGCGCGGTGTGTTGAAGGGCGAGAAGTGGGAGGTCGTCGGATTCCAGGTTCGCTGCGCGACGATCGACGGCAGCTCGTACTACTGGGACGAGTATGTGCTCTTCAATCCCTACAAGGGATTCCGCTACCTCACCCAATACGACGGCCACTGGAACGACGTCCAGGTCGTGAAGGCCGCACCGACGGAGTCGGTGAGCGGCCGGCAACCGTTCGTCACGTTACATGGCGAGACGTTCAGGCACTTTCAGACGTCGACCGGCGACACCGTGTTCGTGCTCGGCGAGTTTCCCTGGCGGGTGCGCGTGGGCGATCGAGCCGTGCTGCGCGACTTCGTGGCGCCGCCGCGCATGCTCAGCGAGGAGCAGACGCCGGGTGAGACCACCTGGTCGCTCGGCACATACCTCGAGCCGGCGCAGGTGTGGAAAGCGTTCGCGCTCTCGGGGGAGCCTCCGGCTCCGCACGGCGTCTACGCAAACCAGCCGGACACGTACAAACCGGTCGCCGTCTCGATGTGGAAGCGCTTCGCGCTGTTCGGCGCGATCGTGCTGGCGTTCGGCCTGTTGCGCCTGATCACGGCGTCGCGCACCACCGTGTTCAGCATGAGCTCCTCGTTCTCTCCCGCGCGTCCGGCCGATTCGCTCGCCTATGTCACGCGCGCGTTCACTGTATCCGGGCGCACCGCCAACCTGGTGCTGACGACGGAAACGGACGTGGACAATGGCTGGGCGTACTTCGACTACGCGCTCGTGAACGAACAGACGGGAAAGACCTATGAGATCGGCCGCGAGGTCGGCTACTATCACGGCTACGACTCGGATGGATCGTGGAGCGAGGGCTCGCCCCGCGATCGCGCCGTGCTGCCAAGCGTGCCGCCGGGCCGCTACTTTCTGCGCGTGCAGCCGCAGGGACAGACGAGCGGCGGCGCGACGTCAATCAGCTATACCTTGATTCTGAAGCGCGACGTGCCGATGCCCTCGCTGTACCTCGTCGCGCTGCTCCTGCTCGTGCTGCCGCCCGCCGCCATGGCCATTCGCGCTGCTGCCATGGAGAGCGCCCGATGGAAGGAGAGCGACTATGCCTCGACCGAGAGCGGCCCGACCAGCGGAGGGGCCGAGTAGATGCGCCATCCCGTCTACACCACGTTCGGGGCAATCACCATCCTCCTGCTCATGGCCGCCGAGCTGCGAGGCTGGAGCCTGCTGCGTCCCACCGAAGTGAGGAACTCTTCCCCGCACTCGATACGCGACAACCCCGGCGCGTACCGGCCGCACTATGTCTATCTCGGGACCGGGCGCTACCTGCGAGGCAAGTGAGATGATACCGGACGTCTACTCGTCGATGCTCCACAACGCGCTGGCGGCGATCATCTTCGCCATCATCGGCGTCGTGCTGTTCGTGCTCGCGTTCATGCTGTTCGACAAGCTCACGCCCGGCTCGCTCTGGAAGGAGTTGATCGAGGACCAGAACACCGCGCTCGGCGTGTTGATGGGCGCCGTGGCGATCGCGCTGGCGATCATCATCGCGGCGGCGGTGCATTAGCGCCGCAATGAGGCCCGAGTGCACCCCGGCCGTACCTGGTACTTCATACGAGGTACCGAGTACGAGGTACGCCCGATTCGAGGCAGATCATGGTGCCGGCCGTCGCCACGAATAGCGGTTATGTAGTACCTCGACCCTGGTACCGCGTACGACGCATAGCCGGGATTCAGAGACCGGAAATCCACCACTCCGCGCTCAATGGCCCTCCCCCTCTTCCTCTCCGTCCTCCTCATCGCGGCGTGCGGGCTGATCTACGAGCTCGTTGCCAGCGCGCTCGCCAGCTACCTGCTCGGCGACAGCGTGACGCAGTTCTCGACCGTGATCGGGACGTATCTCTTCGCGATGGGAGTGGGGAGCTGGCTGTCGCGCTATCTCGGACGCGGCCTCGTTGCCCGCTTCATCACCATCGAGCTGCTCGTGGGGCTCGTCGGCGGCTTCTCCTCCACGCTCCTCTTTCTCGCCTTCGCGTACACGGGCGCGTTCCGGCTCGTGCTCTACGCCATGGTCGCCGTACTGGGCGTGTTCGTCGGTCTGGAGATTCCGCTGCTCATGCGGATTCTGCGCGACCGCTACGCCTTCAAGGATGTCGTGGCGAACGTGCTGACGTTCGACTACCTCGGCGCGCTCGCGGCGTCGCTCGCGTTTCCGATCCTGCTGGTTCCCAAGCTCGGGCTCGTGCGGTCGGCGTTGCTGTTCGGCATGGTGAACGCCGGCGTGGCCCTCTGGTCGGTGTGGCTCTTTCGCGTGCACCTCGGCGCGCGGCGCCAGCTCGCGGCCGCCTGCCTCGCGGTGCTCGTGCTGCTCTGTGCCGGAATGGTCGGCGCGACGAGGATCACCAATCTCGCAGAAGACAGCATCTATACCGACGAGGTGATCTTCGCCCGGAGCACACGATATCAGCGCATCGTGCTGACCGCGTGGAAGGACGACCTCCGTCTCTGGCTCAACTCGCATCTGCAATTCAGCTCCCGCGACGAGTACCGCTATCACGAAGCGCTCGTGCATCCCGGTCTCTCGGCACGCCCGTCCGCGCGTCGCGCGCTGGTGCTCGGCGGCGGCGATGGGCTCGCGGTGCGCGAGCTGCTGCGCTATCCGGGGCTGGACTCGATCACGCTCGTGGATCTCGATCCGGAGATGACGCGTCTGTTCTCCACGCATCCAACGCTGACGGCGTTGAACGGCCGAGCTTTCTCGTCGCCCCGAGTGCACGTCGTGAACGCCGATGCATTCGTGTGGCTCGATCGGAATCGGGAGAGCTACGATTTCATCGTCGTCGATTTTCCCGACCCCAACAACTATGGCGTGGGGAAGCTGTACACGACGGCGTTCTATCGGCTGCTCACGCGCCATGTGTCGCGCAGCGGATTGGTCGTCGTGCAGGCGACCTCACCGATGTTCGCGCGGCAGAGCTACTGGAGCATCGCCGAGTCCATGCGCCAGGGCGGGCTCAGGACATATCCCTATCACGTGTACGTGCCCTCGTTCGGCGAATGGGGATTCGTGCTCGGGACCTCCGATGGCGTGTACACGCCCCCAGCACAGCTGCCATCCGGATTGCGATTCCTCACCGTCGCCGAGATTCCGCGGCTGTTCGAGTTTCCGACCGACATGAAGCCCGTTTCCGCCGAGGCGAACCGCTTGAACACGCAGGTCCTGGTGCGCTACTACGAGCAGGAGTGGGACAGGATAAATCGATGAGGGACTCGCGGTGACGATCTCCCGCCGTGAGTTCGTCCTCGGCGGTGTCGGGGCGGTGGCGGCCGGTGTGCTGGCGAGTCCGATCACCCGTGCTCCCGCGCTGCTCGGTCTCGAGCGCAAGAGCGGACCTCGCATCTCGGGCGCGTTCGTCAACGAC
>JBJMNM010000598.1:0-10173 GCA_045804305.1 Gemmatimonadaceae bacterium
CAAACTATCCCTAAAGACCATCAACAAATCTTATACCGCCTACTTCGGCACCTACGACCGGTTGGGCGTCGTGCAGAAATGGGCGGCGACGATCCCGAACCTGTTCCTCATCGGCCGGAACGGCATGCACCGGTACAACAACCAGGACCACAGCATGCTCACGGCCATGATGGCGGTGGACAACATCCTCGCCGGCATCACGGACCAGTCGAATCTCTGGGACGTGAACCTCGACATGGTCTATCATGAAGAGAAGAGTGCGTGACAAGCGCTCTGGCGAGGCGCGCACGCCGCTGACAGGCTCGAAGAGCGCGACACGGAGCGACTGACGTGCTCCTTCTCCTCGCGTTCGCTCTTCCGTGCATCGTCGCCCTCGTCCTGCGCGCGCGGACGCCGCGCGGCGGTTCCGGCCCTCTCGACGCGCGCTATGCGCCGGTGGTGGTCGGACTGGCGTGGGCGGCGCTCGAATGGTTCACGTGGGGCTCCTTGCACCCCATGCCGCTCGACCACGACGAGCTCTCGTATCTCCTGCAGGCGGAGATCTTCGCGCACGGACGGTGGGCGGTCGAGGCGCCACCCCTCCCCGATTTCTTCGGGCAGGCGCACGTGCTCGTCACACCGGTGCTGGCGTCGAAGTATCCGCCCGGCCATTCGCTCCTGCTCACGCTGGGGGCGCTCGTCGGGATGCCGGCGGTGGTGGTGTTCCTGCTGAATGCCGCGCGTGTGGGCTTCGTGTTCACGCTCGCGCGCCGCGCTTCGGATGCGGCGACGGCGCTTCTCACGTGCACGCTCCTCCTCACTGGAGCGATCGTCGTCCGGTTCTCGGCGAGCTACTACTCGGAGACGACGAGTGGTGCCTTGCTCCTCGTTGCCTGGTACTGCTTGTGGCGGTGGCACGAAGGCAGTCGTCGTCCCTGGCTCCTCGGGGTGGCGCTGGCGCTCGGATGGTGTGCCATCACCCGTCCCTGGAGCGCGCTCGCCTTCGCGCTGCCGATCGGCGTGGTCGTGCTGCGCGAGGTCCGGCGTACGCGGCGGTGGCGCGACCTCGCGCTCGCGATGGCCATCGGCACGTGCATCGTCGCCATCCTACCCCTCTGGTCGTGGCGCACGCTTGGCGACTGGCGGCGGGCGCCGCTTGCGGAGTATGCGCGCGACTACATGCCGTTCGACTATCCGCACTTCGGCACAGTCAGCGCCGCTCCTCGTCTCACGCCGCCACCGGACGTTGCCGCGACCAATGCGAGCCTCCTCGCCATCGAGCGCCGCCATACGCTGTCCAACGTGGGACCGGACGCCGTTGCGCGCGCCGAGGCGCTGTGGAGGGGAGCGTGGCCGGAGCCGCCGGTCCTCTTTGCCGGCCTCACGTTGATCGGGCTCGTCGTGCTTCCGGCCGCGGCATGGCTCGGCGTCGCCACGCTGGTCATGCTGTTCGTCATGTATCTGGCGCATCCCACCTGGCCTCAGCTCAACGTCTACTATTTCGACGTCGTGCCGGTGCTCACCTTTGCGGGAGCGCTCGGCTTCACGACGGTGCTTCGGGCGCTGGCCGGCCAGCAGTCGTCGCGAGTTCCCCGCGTGCCAGCACCGCACGCCGTACGCGCGGCGCTCGTTGCCTGCGCGCTGCTGCTCCCCACGGTGTTCACCACGGGTGGTCTCATGCGGCGGTGGCTCCATCTCTCGGCGTGGGAGCGCACGAGGTTCGAGCGGCGAGTAGCGGAGCTCCCCGGTGGGCTGGCGATCGTGTTCGTGCGCCACGGTCCTCGGCACTCGCCGAGCCGGAGCCTCGTCGTCAACCGTGCCGACTGGCAGACCGCTTTCGCGTGGATCGTCTACGACCGCGGCGCGGAGAACGAGCGGCTGCGCGCGCTCGCGCGGGGACGGCGCGCGTATCTGTACGACGAGCGACAGGACCGCTTCGTCGAGATGGGCGCGGTGGCGAAGGTGGCGCTCCGCGCCAACTCGGCATCTGCGCAGCGCGGGCCGACGCCGTAGGGGGTCAGCGCGTCGCACATGGTACTCGAGTGCGTTGCCTTCTCATTCGTTTCGACCGCGGCGCACGCGTTGTTGCCGGCTTCGCCGCCGGGTCGTCTGTCTGAGTGCACCAGCTCACAATGCATCGCCGATCCCCCTCCGCCGCCGCTCCTGAGACCGCCAGCAGCCGCCACGGCGGCTCGCCCGCGTCGCTGCGTGGCAACGCTGTGCGGCGGATCGCGATGTTCGCGTCCAACTACCCGCCGCACCTGGGAGGGTTGGAGGTGATGGTGTGGCAGCTCGCAATGGGGTTGGCGCAGCGGCACCATGTCACGCTCGTGACCTCGGCCCACGGGGGCTGCAGCGGCGTGTCGCGCGAGGACGGGATGACCGTGCACCGGCTGCCGGCCAACCACACGGCGGAAGCGTGCGGCGTGCCATACCCCATGCCATTGGGGCCCGGCCTGCGCGCTGCCCTCGCCGCAGCGCACGGTGCCGACGTCGTGCATGCGCACGGAGCACTGTATGCGCAGACGTTGTTGGCGGCGCGCGTGGCGCGTCGCAGTCGCGCACCACTGGTGCTCACTGAACACGTCGGGTTCGTCGAGTACGCGAACCCGGCCGTCGATGCTCTGCAGCGCGCCGCGTGGCGGCTGATCGGGGATCGAATGATCGCACAAGCGGCGGCCGTCACCACCTACAATGCTCGCGTGCAGCATTGGCTCGGCACACGGAGCGGCCGGGCGGTGCAGTTCATTGGCAACGGCGTGGACGTCGCTCGCTTCAAGCCACGGACGATCGAGGAGCGCCGGCAGGCGCGAGCGGCATTCGGCCTCCCTCTCACGGGAGAGCTCGTGCTGTTCGCCGCGCGCGCCAGCGCGAAGAAGCGGCTCGACGACGTGCTGGCCATCCCGCGCGACTCGTTCACCCTGGTGGTCTGCGGTGCCGAGCGCGGCTTGCGTGGCGACGGACTGATCGACCTCGGGGTACTGCCGCACGCACGGATGCCGGAGCTGTATGCCGCGGCGGACCTCATGGTGCTCCCCTCGACTGGGGAAGGATTTCCGCTCGCGGTGCAGGAGGCGGTCGCGTCGGGTCTCCCTCTCGTCCTCCGCTGGGACGACGGATACGGCAGCGCGCTCTCGCGAGACGTGGTGCTCGCGTACGATACCGCCGATGCGGTGGGTGACGCCGTGCGGTCGCTGGTCACGTCGCCGGCGGACCGCGCGCGGTTGGCGGCATCCGGACGGCGCTGGGCCGAGGAGGCCTGGAGTTGGCAAACCACGGTGGAATCGTACGAGGAGCTATATGACGTCGTCATCGCGGGCACGATCGCACGCGGCTGAGCCGTCGCCACGTCTGCAGGACACGCCACTGCTGCCGGTGGCGGCAGACGCGCGCGTCGCCATCGTGATCCCCTGCCGCAATGAGGCGCGAAGCATCGGCAAGGTGGTGGGCGACTTCCGGCGTGCGCTACCGGGGGGCCAGATCGTCGTCGTGGACAACGCGTCGACCGACGACACGGCAGAGCGCGCCGCCGAAGCGGGTGCGCGCGTCGTCACCGAGACGCGGCGCGGGAAGGGCTTCGCGCTGCTGCGCGGCTTCTCCATCGTGCGCGACGCGGATGTCGTCGTCATGGTCGACGGCGACGATACCTATCCGGCGGAGGAAGTAGGCAATCTCGTCGCCGCCCTGCAGAGTGGCGCCGACGTGGCGATCGGCGTGCGCCTGCACTCGTACGACGACGGTGCGTATCGACCCGGTCACACCCTCGGCAATCGGATCTTCATCTGGCTGGTGCGCGTCCTGTTCGGCGCGCGCACGGAGGACCTCTTCTCCGGCTATCGCGCGTTCACGCAACGCTTCCTCGCGACGGCGCCGCTCATCGCTCAGGGGTTCGAGATCGAAGCGGAGCTCTCACTGCAGGCGCTCGCCGGTGGGTTCACCGTTGCGCAGGTACCGGTTCACTATCGCGCGCGCGGCGAGGGGAGCGTGAGCAAGCTGAACACCTGGCGTGATGGCTATCGCATCCTCCTCGCGCTGCTCGCATTCTTCCGCGACTACCGTCCGCTCACCTGCTTCGGTGGGTTGGCGGTCGTGCTGTTCATTCTCTCGATGGCCACGGGAAGCGTCGTCGTCATCGAGTACCTGCGCACCGGCTATGTGCAACGCCTGCCAACGGCGATCCTCTCGGTCGGCCTCGGACTGCTGTCCGGGATCTCGCTCATCGGAGGGTTGCTGCTCTCGTCGGTGAGTCGGCGCGCCCAGGAGCTGGCCGCGCTCCTCTCACGGCGCTGAGCGCAATGGCCGCTCCCACGCGCATCCACCTCGATCGGTTGCACACCGATTTCCGCGAGGCACAGAAGGGCAAGGCGTCGCGCCACGCCGTGTCCGACCGAGTGCGTCCGTCGGTGTTCCAGTACGACTACCTCACCCTGAGCCTGCTCAGCGCAGACATCCACCGGCTGGTGGGAGAGCTGCCTTCCGCGCGAGCTGGAGCGCTGGCGCTGGACCTTGGATCCGACAAGAGTCCCTACCGTGAGCTGCTCGAGCGCCGCGGCTACGCGGTGAGGACGCTCGATCTCACGCGCGAATCCGGCGCCGACTACGCGGGCACCGCGGAAGACACCAGGCTGCCCGATGCGTCGTTCGACCTGGTCATCTGTACGCAGGTACTGGAGCACTGCGAAAACCCCTGGAAGGCCGTGCGCGAGATTCGTCGCGTTCTTCGTCCGGGCGGCCATCTTATCGCCAGCGCACCCCACGTCTGGTTCTACCATCCGCACCCCGCCGATCACTGGCGCTTCACGCAGGAAGGGATGGCGCATCTCTGTCGTGAGGCTGGCCTCGAACCGCTATCGTTGCTGGCGCAGGGTGGAGCGATCACGACCTTTCTGCAGATAGTGAACTTTCTCGTCTACGGCATCGCCGGCCGGATGGGCGCACCGATGTACGCGGGGCTGAATCTGCTCGCCGGGCTGGGCGACCGACTCGTGCGCAATCAGCTCTTCTGCCACAATTTCGCGTGTCTGGCGCGTCGGACGGACGGCGCGGGAGCCGCGCGCGCATGACGTCGGGATTGGTGCGCGTCATCCTCTCGACTTACAACAGCGAGCGGTTCATCCGACCGCTCGTCGACAGCGTGCTTGCCCAGACCCACGCGCCGCTCGAGCTCTGGGTGCGCGACGACGGCTCGCGTGATGCCACGCCGGAAATCCTCCGCGACTACGCGACTCGCCACCCGGAGCGTGTGCACCTGGAGCTGGGTCCCAACATCGGGATGGTCGACAGCTACTTCTCCGTCATCCGTGCCGCGGGACGCGACGCGGAGTACACGGCCTTCTGCGATCATGACGACGTCTGGCATCCGGGCAAGGTCGCGCGCGCGGTCGAGGTTCTTCGCGCGCACGGGGGTGCCGCGCCCCTGATGTACACGGGGAGACTCCGCATCATGGACCACGCCGGCGTCCACATCGGCGGTTCGCTTTTGCCCTCGCGCGAGCTCTCCTTCCGCAACGCCCTCGTGGAGAACGTGGCGGCCGCGTGCACGATGGTGATGAACCAGGCCGCTCGCGACCTGCTGCTCACGCAGCAGAACCTCGGCGGCGTGGTCTGGCCCGACTGGTGGTTCTATCTGCTGGTCAGCGCGTTCGGCACCGTGCTGTACGATGAGACGCCATGGGTGGACTACCGGCGGCACGGCGGCAACGCGGTGGGATCACCCACCGGCTGGCGTCGGGTGCAGGAGGGATGGCGGATCGTTCGCCGAGGGCAGCTCCCCACAAGGCTGCTCGCGCAGGCTCGCGCACTGCGCCGTGAGTTCGGGTCGCGGCTCCCGGAGTCCTCACGGACGGCCCTGGCGGAATTTCTCGACCGTCCGGCATCGCTGGCGGGGCGAGCCCGCCATGCCGCGACGTGCGGCGTATATCGGCAGCGCGCCATCGATGGCGCGGTCATCCGCCTTCTTCTCCTCACCGCCGGGGACCGACCATGAGGCGTCCTACGGACGCGCCGATCTCGATCGCGATCCCCGCACCCGCCGGCCAGCCGCCGATCACGGTCACGCGTCCCACGCTCCCGCCATTCGAGGAGTTCGTGGAGGTGTTGCGCGGTGTGTGGGCACGGAATCACCTCACCAACGCCGGCCCGCTTGTGGTCGAGCTGGAGCGTCAGCTCGCCGCATATCTCGGCGTACGGCACGCTCTGTTCGTCAGCAACGGCACGATCGCGCTGCAGCTCGCCTTCCGCGCGCTGGAGCTCGCCGGCGAGGTCATCACGACGCCGTTCTCCTACGTCGCGACGACCTCGAGCCTCGCGTGGGAGGGATGCACGCCAGTGTTCGCCGACGTGGAGCCCGACACTCTGACTCTCTCCGCCGAGCGGGCTGAGGCCGCGGTGACCGCACGTACCAGCGCGCTGGTGGCCACTCACGTGTACGGCAATCCCTGCGACATCGACGGCCTCGCCGCGGTGGCGCGCCGCCATCGGCTGCGCATTGTCTACGACGCGGCGCACGCATTCGGCGCTCGGTACGCCGGCCGCGCGCTCGCCGCGCATGGGGACGTGGCGACGCTCAGCTTCCACGCCACCAAGCTGTTTCACACGGTGGAGGGGGGCGCGGTCGTCACCGACGACGACGAGATCGCGCGTCGCGTCGCCTACCTGCGCAACTTCGGACACGCTGGCTATGAGGCATTTCAGGGCATCGGGATCAACGGCAAGAACTCGGAGCTGCACGCCGCCATGGGGCTGTGCCTGCTGCCGCGGGTGAGTGAGATCGTCGCCGAGCGCGCGTCGATCTCGCGTCGGTACGATGCCGTGCTCGCCCCGCTCGGTACCCGGGCGCGCCGTCCGCGGCTGCGCGAAGGCACGACCTACAATTACGCCTACTACCCGGTGCTGCTGCCGGACGAGCGCGCCGTGGTGGCCGTGAAGGCGCATCTCGAAGCGAATGGCGTGATGGCGCGCCGCTACTTCTATCCGTCGCTGAGTGGCGGTCTCCCGTACGTGGCGCCGGGTGTGGTGCCCGTCGCGCGCGACGCCGCGGAGCGGGTGCTCTGCCTCCCACTGTATACGGGATTGTCCGGCGCCCAGGTGGATCGGATTGCCGGACTGGTGGCGCAAGGGCTCGAGCGACTCGCGCCGACATGAGCTACGGGCAGATCACCGAGCGCACGCCCTTGCTGGTGATCTATGGCGCGGGCGGCATGGCGCGTGAGCTGGCATGGCAGGCGGAGTCGTGTCCGGAGATCGGCCGGGTGGTCGCGCTGCTCGACGACGATCCGGCCGAACACGGGCGCGTCGTGAACGACATCGCCGTCATGGGGCTGCCCGAGGCGCGCCGCCGCTTTCCGGACGCACGGTTCGTCGTGGGGATCGGCGACCCGCACCACCGGCAGCGAATGGCCGAACGGATCGCGGCGACGGGGGGCACCTTCGCGACGCTGCTCCATCCTCGCGTCGAGCGTTCGCGCTGGATCGAGATCGGTGACGGTACCGTGATCTGCGCCGGCAGCATCCTGACGACCAACATCGTCCTCGGGCGACACGTGCAGATCAATCGGAGCTGTGACGTCGGGCACGACGTGATCATGGGCGACTATGCCACCCTCGGGCCCGGAGTGCGCGTGTCGGGGCGTGTCCGGATCGGTGCCCGCGCCTACCTCGGCACCGGCGCTACCGTGATCAACGGCACCGCGGACACGCCGCTGCTGATCGGTGACGACGCGGTCGTCGGCGCCGGCGCGTGCGTCGTACGTCCCGTCGCGGCCGGCACGACGGTCATGGGCGTGCCAGCGCGCGTACGCGACGCCCGGCAGTAGCGCCTTCGCTCAGCGTCGCGGCGCGACGGGGCGACGGATCACGTGCAGCATGGGCTGCCACAGGCCGCTGGCCACCGCCGCGAGGGCCGAAAGTCCCCCGACGAAGAGCACGAGACGGAGCGCCGCCAGAGGTAGCGCGAGGGGCATGATGAGGATCGGCCGTGCCAGGGCGGCGACCAGCAGTATGGCCCCCAAGGGCCGGCCGATGGTCACGGCGAGCCAGTGAGCGGCTCCGGCGCCGAGACAGCGTCGATACACCAGGGCGCCCCCGCCGAACGCACCGAGAGCGACGAGCGCGCACCAGACCGTCGCGACGCCCGCCGCGCCACGGCTCGCCGCCAGCACGCCGAGCGGAATGAGCAGCAGGAGCAGGATGACGTTGATGCTGGTGCCGGTACGCGTGCTCCTGGTGGCGAGTTGCAGCGCGATCGTGAGCTGCAACAGGCTCGCGACGCCCGTGCCGACGAGGAGCGCCGTCGCGGCGGGTGCGGCGGCCAAGGCCAGCGCCGCGTCGTGCGTCCACAGCTCGAGCAGGTCTCGGGAGAGCAGCGCACATGCCAGCATGGTGGGAAAGACGAGTATCGTGACGAGCTGGGTTCCGCGCAGGAACTCGACGCGCATCGCCTGGCGATCGCCGCGAGCCGCCAGCGCGGAGAGGCGGGGCAGCAGCGTGGCGAAGACCGGAATTCCGAGCACGGCCAGGCCGCTGGCGATGGCGGCACCCAGCATGTAGGACCCGTAGGCATCGAGGGTGAGCCAGCGACTGGCCAGGAGCTTGTCCGCCTGGAGAAGGAGCAGCATCGAGAGCGTGAGGCCACCGACGTACAGCATCGTGGTGCGCACCTCGGTGATCAACGCCAGGCGCAGCCGTGCGGGACGAGCTGTGACCGGGAGAGCGCGATGGACCAGGAGCGCCACGCCGAGTGTATGCGCGCCGCTCACCACGATCTGCCAGGTGAAGTACGTGGCGAGCGAGCGATTGCCCCAGTACAGCAGCACCAGCGCGCCTCCTCCGGAGAGCGTTGCCGAGGCGATCGCCGCTCCGTTCATGGCCGCCGTCCGACGCAGCCCCAGCAGCGCGCCCTGATAGAGCGAGAGGGGCCACTGTACCGCGACGAGGACGGCGATCAGGTGGACCGCCTGTGCGACGGCCGCAGTGCCCAGCGCGCTTGCGCCGAACCAGCGGGTGGCGATGACCGGCGCCGCCATGGCGAGCGTCACTCCGAGGAGCAGTCCCAGCACGCCGTACAGCGATTCCACGGTGCGCACGAACTCGCGCGTGCCGGCGGCGTCGGAGGCGCTCACCGTGCGGTGTGCGAGCTCACGATTGATCGTGTGACTCAGCCCCAGGTCGAGTGCCTTGAGCGACAGGAGGAGCGACGTCGCGAAGGCGATCAGGGCGTAGCGCTCCACGCCGAGCAGCGCCACGTACACCGGGATGCAGAGGATCTGGACGGCCGCGCCCCAACCCGTGCCCGCCAGATTGGCGAACAGCTCCCATCGCAAGGACGACGATCCGGTGCGCCGCGGCGCCTCGCTCACGGCTCCGCGGACGGCGGCGTGAAGGCGGGAAAGGGGGGCTGCATGCCGAAGCGGGCCAGCCCCGCATAAGGCACCGTCCACACGCGCACCGCCTTGCCCCCCAGCCGCGTGACCATGTCGTTGAATTGCTTCTCCGTGACGTTCGGTGCGGCCAGCACGACGGGGCCGTCGGCGAACCACGGATCGTTGCGCACGAGATCCACGCCGTACCACCACGACCAGACGGGAAGCACTACCACGTCGGCGGGACGCGAGTGCACATACTCGCTCGCGGCGGCGAATGGTCGGACTGTCGCTTCCACTTCGGCCGCCCGGACCGGCAACTGCACGAGCACCAGTGCAAGGCCGCCTACGAGCAGCATCCGCGCCGCGCGCGGACGCAGCTCGGTCGCAATGCGCGACCAGCCGTCAGTAGCGAGAAGCGCCATCCCACCGAGCACGGGGAAGATGTAACGATACCCCCATCCGTGCCCCTGCGCGGAGGGAAAGAGGAGATAGAAGCCGAAGCTGAGCAGCACGCCGAACATGAGCTCACGCAGCGGATGGGCGAGCGCGCGCACGCGCAGCAGCGCAGCCGTCAGACCGAGCGCTACCACCGGCGTCTGCCAGGTGGTCAGCAGCGTGAGGCTCATCCCCTGAACGAGGAAACTGAAGAGCCCAGGGAGCTGGAACAGCGCGAACAGGCCGCCCATCCCCGCGCTCTTTGCCTGCGGCTGCACGCCGGCGAGCCAGTGAAGCCAATAGAGCGAACCGGCCGCATACACTGCCGCCGTCCACGCCGTCATCCGCCAGCGGCGCGTCACGACCAGATGCACGAGGAAGGGCGCGACGAACAGCG
>JBJMNM010000599.1:0-2348 GCA_045804305.1 Gemmatimonadaceae bacterium
CGGGCGAAAGCGTTCGAGATGGATTCGAATGGGTGGGCGGCGCAGATGACGCGGATCCAGAAGTACGTGGCCGAGAGCGCTTGAGCGATAAGCGATAAAGCTCGGAAGCCAGGGCAGAAGACGCTGTCAGCTACAAGCTATTAAGCGACAAGCCTTCGCTGATCGCCGGTGCGAACGAGATCGCGAGACTTGGCCACGTCGGTGACGAACGGCGTCACGCCGTTTTGCTCCGCTTCTGTCATCCCACAGGAGCGAAGCGAGTGTCGGGATCTGCTTTCACTTGCTCGTGGCTAGCCCCGGCGTAGGATAGTAGATCCCAACACTCGCTCGCTCGGCTCGCTCCAGCGGGATGACAACGAGCATCCTCCGTCCTGTTACGGATCAGCCCAAGTTTCGCGATAGTGTTCGGTCCAGAGATCAGCGAAGGCTTATCTCTTGACAGCTTACCACTGATAGCGTCTTCTGCACTGGCTTCCGGGCTTGCCATGAGCTGCCGAAACGCGTCCAGACGCCCAATCCCATCAGCGAATGCTCCGCACCCTGTCGTTGGCTGTCCTGCTGCTGCGTGCAACGGCGTCGCATGCCCAGTCCGTCGACTGGCCCGTGTATGGCGGCGACGGCAACAACACGCATTACTCGCGACTCGCCCAGATCACCCCAGCCAACGTCCGCCAGCTGACGCAAGCCTGGCGCCTCGACACCGGCGACGAGTTCCCCGGCTCGGAGATGCAGTCGAACCCCATCGTCATCGACGGCGTGCTCTATGCCGCGACGCCTCGGCTCCGCGTCTTCGCCCTCGACGCCGCGACCGGAAAGCAGCTCTGGAGCTTCGACCCAACGCTTGGCAAGCCGAGCACGCAGCGGTTCCGTCATCGCGGTGTCGTCGTCACCGGCGACCGCGTGCTGTTCACGCATCGCAACTGGCTCTGGGCACTGGACAAGAGAACAGGCCTGCCGATCGCGAGCTTCGGCGACTCGGGACGGGTGGATCTGCGCATGGGACTGGGCCGCCCAATTGAAGGCGTGACCGTCAGCGCGAGCACGCCCGGCGTCGTGTTCGAGGGGCTGCTCATCATCGGCAGCACGGTCGCGGAAAGCCTCCCGTCGTCGCCCGGCGACATCCGCGCGTACGATCTGAAGACCGGGGAGCTGCGGTGGATCTTCCACACCATCCCGCATCCCGGCGAGTTCGGCTACGAGACATGGCCCAGGGACGCGTGGAAGACCGCCGGCGGCGCGAATGCGTGGTCGGGTGTGACCATCGACTCGGCGCGCGCGATGGTGTTCGCCGCAACCGGCTCCGCGTCGTTCGACTTCTACGGCAGCAATCGCCACGGCGACAACCTGTTCGCCAACACCGTGCTCGCGCTCGACGCCCGCACCGGCAAGCGCGTCTGGCACTTCCAGGGCATCAAGCACGACCTCTGGGATCTCGACTTTCCCGCTCGGCCTTCGCTCGTGACGGTGACGCGAAACGGAAGGAATGTCGACGCTGTCGCGCAGACCACCAAGACCGGCCACGTGTGGGTGCTCGACCGCGCGACCGGCGCGCCGCTGTTTCCCATCGTCGAGCGGAAGTATCCCGCGTCGACGCTCGACGGCGAGCGCGCGAGCCCGACGCAGCATCTGCCCGTGAAGCCGCCACCATTCGCGCGGCAGACGCTCACGGAAGCGATGCTCACGCGCCGCACGCCGGCGGCGCATGCATACGCACTGAAGACGTTCCGTCAGTACGAGGGGAAGGGACTGTTCACGCCGCCGAGCGCGAAGGGGACGATCGTGTTCCCGGGATACGATGGCGGCGCCGAGTGGGGCGGCGCGGCGTTCGATCCGGCCACGAAGCTGCTCTACGTGAACTCGAACGAGATGGCGTGGCTGCTCAAGATGCAGCCGCGCAGCGACCGGTCGCTCTATCAGGCCAACTGCGCGAGCTGTCATCGCGGTGATCTCGCGGGCACGCCTGGTCAGATCCCGTCGCTCGTCGGCATCGGACAGCGGAAGACGAAGGACGAGCTGGTGTCGATCATCCGGCAGGGACAGGGAAGAATGCCGGGCTTCGGAAGTGTGCTCGATGGCGGTGCCATCAATAGCGTAGCCGATTTTCTCATCACGGGACACGACGTCGCCGAGACCGCATCGACGAATCCCAACTTCCTCAAGTACCGCAACGACGGCTACAACATCTTCCTCGATCCCGACGGCTACCCCGCCATCTCACCGCCGTGGGGCACGCTCAACGCGATCGATCTCGACAAGGGCACGATCCGCTGGAGGATCCCGTTCGGCGAGTATCCCGCGCTCGTCGCGCAAGGGGTGAGAAACACCGGCACCGACAACTACGGCGGGCC
>JBJMNM010000600.1:0-2949 GCA_045804305.1 Gemmatimonadaceae bacterium
AGCATGTTGTAGTGCAGGCCGCGCATCGGGAGGCTCATGCCGAGTCCTGCCGGCGCTGACGCCTCCGCCACGAAGAAGATGTGCTCCGGTGAATCGTGGTTGTCCGTGGAGAAGTTCTTCTTCCAATCCGTGGCCAAGGCATACTGCCCCGAGTTGATCACGCGATCCGCCGCGGCGATGGCTTCGGTCCACTTGGCCGGACCCTTCGTCAGGCCGGCCGCGGTGACCGTCCCCGAGAACACCTGGGCGTTCAGGTAGAGGCTCGCGAGAATGGCGTCAGCCGCGCCGCGGGTCATGCGACCCTTGCCGGACGCCGGCCAACTCACCGGCAGGGCTGTGCGAACGGCATTGAGCTCGGCGTCGACGAACCGGAAGATCGAGTCGCGCGCGACGCGCGGATTCGCCTTCAGCTCGGTGCTCGTGACGAGCGGTACGCCGCCGAAGAAGTCCATCAGCATGTAGTAGTACCATGCCCGGAGCGCCCGCAGCTCGGCCAGCGTCTGATCCTTGTTTGCGCCGCCGCCATTCGTGATGACGTCGATCATCAGGTTCGCCTTCGCGATGCCGCTGAACAGGGCATTCCAGGTCCCGTTCATGTCGTCGAGGGCAGAGCCGCTGTTCGCGGACCAGGTCTGCTTGTGGATCTCGAGCCAGCGACCGTTGTCGTACCAGTCGTTGCCGCGCGTGGGGACGATGAGCTCGTCCGTGGAGATCTCGCTGAGGTTGTAGTACCCCCAGAGCGTCGCGCGCATGCCCGCGTACACGGAGGCGACGCCCGCGAGCACTTCCTGGTCCGTCTTGAACGCGTTGTCAGGGGTGAGCGCGTCCTTGGGGACCTCGGTGAGGTTCGTGCAGGCCTGCAAGAGCGTCAGCGCCGGCACCAGGAATAGCGCGCCCAGCGTGACCCTTCGGATCGACTTCTTGAGGAAAGTCGTCATATGCTTCGGTACCTGTTGGTCAGAAGGTCGGTGAGACGGCTTGGTCTAGAACTGGATGCGAGCGCCGGTCGTGAACGTGCGAGCGCGCGGATAGGTCAGATAGTCGATTCCGCGAACGGCCACGTCGTCGGTGGCGGCGTTCACGAACACTTCCGGATCGTAGCCCGAGTACGGGGTGAAGAGCAGGAGGTTGTCGCCGGACAGGTAGACGCGCGTGGTGCGTCCACCGCCGATGCGCGTCGGCAGGCTGAAGGTGTACCCGACCGTCATGTTCTGCAGGCGGATGAAGCGACCATTCTCGATCCAGCGCGACGAGTAGATCGAGGGCTCGCCAATCGCCGTCGGATCATCGAGCGCCGTCGCGAGGAAATTACGGCCCTGCTTGGCGTTGGTCTTCGTGCTGTAGATGAGCGCCGTGTTGTTGAACACGTCGCGGCCGAACTCACCGCGCCAGTTCCAGCTCGCGTCGAGCTTGTTCCACGTGGCGTTGCTGTGGAATCCCATGCTGAAGCTCGGGTTCGCGTTTCCGATGATGCCTTCGTCATCGGCGGTCGGCGACGTGGTCGTCCCGTTCAGCGTGCGCGAGATAACGCGGCCGGCCGCGTCCTTCGTCACCGTGTACTTGTTGAAGGTCTGCACGCCGTTCACTACCCCGACGAACTCCGGGCCCCAGAAGGTGCCCAGCGGCTGGCCGGGAATGAGGCGCTGCGCGAAGCGTCCCGACTGTCCCTGGCCGTACACGCCGCCCGTCACGATGAAGTCGCGGCTCGCGTCGATGGCCGTGACCTCGTTGCGCTCCACCGACATCACCAGGCCGGACGAGAGCGACCGGCTACCCTGGTCGAGAATCCGCGCGTCGATCGTGGCCTCGAAGCCCCGGTTGCGCACGGCACCGATGTTCTGGATTCGGGTTGACACGACAGCGGGCTGCGGCACGGCGACGCGGAGCAGCAGATCCTTCGTCGTCTTCTGGTAGAGATCGAACACGCCGATGAAGCGGTCGCTCTTGATGCCCCAGTCGATTCCCAAGTTGGTCTGCTCCGAGGTCTCCCACTTGAGATCGGGATTCGCGACCTGGGTGGCGACGAGCCCCGTGGTGACGGTGCCGCCAAAGGGGTACCGGGAGCCGTTGTCCGTCCTCAACAGCAGTTGGGTAGCGTAGGGCTGCACGGCCTGGTTCCCCTGCCGTCCCCAGCCCGCGCGCAGCGCGAGGGTGGAAAATGGCCTGCCACGCATGAAGTCCTCGTTGCTGATCCGCCACGAGCCCGAGATGGCCGGGAAGACCGACCACTGGCTGCCAGGCGCGAGCCGCGACGAGCCGTCGCGGCGGATCACACCGGTCAGGAAGTACTTGTCCGCCAGACCGTAGTTGGCGCGCGAGAAGAAGGAGACGAGCCGGCTCTCCTGGATGTACGAGATGGGAGAGGGAGAGCTCGACTGCGTGCCGGCGCTGAGGTTGTTGTAGGTGAAGTTGTCGGTGACGAAGCCCTGCGAGACGACCTCGAAACCGTGGTTGTTGAAGCTGCTGTACTCGTAGCCGCCCACGATCTCGAGCTCCTGCTGGCGGCCGAGCTTCGGCGTGAAGGTGAGCAGCTGCTGGAAATTGATGTTCTGGAGACTGCGCTCAGCCTGCCGTGCCGCGCCTCCGACGTTGGCACCGAGCGGGTTGCTGAGCGGGAAGTACGACTGGCGCACGGCGTCCGTGTAATCGACGCCGAGCGTGGTCTGCGTGGTGAGCGAGGGCATCAGCTCCAGCGAGCCGGTCAGATTGCCGAGGACACGGTTCTCCGGGGCCTGATCGGTGATCTGCTCGGCTAGGGCGACCGGGTTGCGGGTGCCCTGGGCGCCGGTGCCGACCTCGAAGTACTTGCCCGTCACGGGGTCGATCACGGGCTTGGTCGGATTGTAGATGGCCATGTTGGTGAAAACGCCGCCGGTGAAGCCGCAGCGGTTCTCCTTAGCCATGTACTGGTTCATCAACCGCGAGGCCGTCAGGGTGAGGCCCAGACCG
>JBJMNM010000601.1:0-4470 GCA_045804305.1 Gemmatimonadaceae bacterium
GGGAAAGAGCTGGATCATTCCCCGCACGCCGGTCTTTTCGCTCACCACGCAGCAGCTCGATTCGGTACCGGCGTACGTCGATCTGCGGGAGCCGCAGATCTTCCAGCACGGCCAGATCCGCGCCCTGGTCGATCCGCGACGTCTCGAGTACGGCGTGCCGGTGCGATCGGATCTGCTCGTGTTGCAGCTGCTCAAGGACAATCTCGGGACGCGGCCCCTGTACATCGCGCGCACGACCGGTGGCTATCTCCAGGCACTCGGCCTCGAGCCGTACGGGCTCATTCAGGGGCTCGCCACGAAGATCATGCCCGTACCGGTCGTGACTCGTGGCGACACGATCGCCGTGCCCGGTTACGGGCACCTGGACATGCCGCGGTCGGTCGCCCTCTGGAACGGGTACGGCGCGCCGGGAGCGATCGTGCGGCGTGGGGATTGGGTGGACCGCCCATCCGTTGGCATTCCCGTCACCTATGTCGCCACGGCCCTGCTGCTCGGTGATGCGTACGAGCGACAGGGCAAGCCTGCGGAAGCCGAGCGCGTGCGCCGTCGCGGTGTCGAGATCGCCCAGGCGACGCGAACACTGGACCTCTTCGTTGGCCAGGGTCGCGCCGTGCCGTCTCCCAACGCGCCAGCCGGTGATGTTCCACGCGGCGTGCCGATCCCGGCACGGCCATGAGCGGTCGATCTCGACAGCCCGAGCGACACGCGATACGATTGCGCGTCGAACGGGCTGGAGGGACATATGCGACGACTCGCGGCGCTCGCGATCGGCTTTGCGATCGCGACCAGCTCCAGCGGACTCGCGGCCTACGAACGGAGAGCCAATAGACTGTCGGCCGCGTCGCTGGTCGTGCAGGTGCTGGACGTCGGTACACGTCGCCCGCTTCCCAACGCCGACGTCTTCGACCTCGCATCGGGAGCGCATCGCCTGACGAACGTGAGCGGCGAGACGCGCTTCGAGTGGCCTGCGACGGGCGTGCTCCGTCTGCGAGTTCGACAGCTCGGCTATCGCTTCGTGGAACGCGAGCTCCGCGCAAGTGGAGCGGCCGTCGACACCGTCACCGTCGCGCTCGATCGGGTCGCGTTCGTATTGCCGGAGATGCGCGCGGAAGCACGGCACCAATGCGACGTGCTGTCCGATTCGAGCTCCCGACAACTCGCGTTGCTGGCGCTCGGACAGCTGCGCCTCGCCGCCGAGCACTACGAGCAGTTCCGTCGCGAGTACCCATTCGACATGCGAGGCGAGCGACGAACCGTCCTCGTCGGATCCGATGGCCGTCCCAAGCAGGTGCGCGTCAACACGGAGCGCGAGAGCTCGGATCGCTGGGGCGATCCCTATCATCCCGGCGACGTCCTTCGTCGTGAGCGTCGTGGCTTCTCCGCATCGCTCTTGTTCATCTCCACGCTGGCGGACTCTGTCTTCTGGGATGGCCACTGCTTCAGCGTCGCCGGCATGGAGACACGGGGCACGCGGCGACTGCTCCGTCTGGACTTCGCGCCCGTTCCCGATCTGCGGACACCCGACTGGGAAGGGACGGCGTGGATCGACTCGGCCACGAGCGCTCTGCACCGCATCGAGTTCAAGCTGGCCGGACTGACCGGCGATGACGAGCCGCGTCGGCTTGAAGGGTACACGACCTTCAGCGCGCCATCTCCCTACATCACGATTCCCGATTCGATCGTGGCGTACTGGTGGAGGCGAGCATCCGCGGAGCGGCCGGAATGGGGTAATCCCGACGTGGTGCAGCTCCTCCGGGTGGTGAACATCGACTATCGCGGCGCAACGCCGCCGCCCTGAGCCGTGCGGAGGGGGCGCGAGTCCTGCCCTAATCCGGGCAACAGCCGTCACGACCGACCGTGACTAGCTTTCGCGCTGACTCCGACCCGCACGCCAGACCTCGTGACGCTCGTTCAAGCCCATACACTTAGCAGTCTTCCGCCGTACGTGTTCGCCGAGCTCGACCGCCTGAAGGCGGCGGCGCGCGAACGCGGCGCGACGCTCATTGATCTCGGCATTGGTAGTCCGGACCTTCCCATGGCGGAGGGCATCGTGCAGGCGCTTGCCGATGCTGCCCGCGAGCGGGGCATCCAGGGATATCCTCCCTTTCGCGGTGCGCCGCGCTTCTTCGACGCCATCGGGAGATTCATGGCGTCGCGGTTCGGCGTGCAGGTCGACGCGCCGCGAGAGTCCATCGCGCTGAGCGGCGCGAAGGAAGGAATCGCCGGCATCATCTCGGCGCTCTGCGGGCCCGGCGACGTGGCGTTGATCCCGGAGATCTTCTACCCGGTGTATGCGCGCGCCGTCTGGCTCGCCGGTGCCGAGGTACGCTGGATTCCCATGCGACCGGCGGATGACTTCGTGCTCGACCTGGACGCGATTCCCGCCGCCGACGCTCGCCGCGCCCGCCTGATGATCGTGAACTACCCGAACAATCCCACCGGTGCGCGCGTCGAGCAGGAGTTCTACGACCGTGCCGTGCGGTTCGCGCGCGAGCACGATCTCCTGCTCATCAGCGACCTCGCGTACAGCGAGATCACCTTCGGTGGAACGGCGGCGCCGAGCGCGCTGCAGTCAAAGGGCGCGCGGGACGTGACCCTCGAGTTCCACTCCTGCTCCAAGACGTTCAGCATGGCGGGGCTGCGCATCGGCTTCGCGGTCGGCAATGCGGACGCCGTGGATGCGCTCGCCGCGTATCGCTCGAACGTGGGATACGGCACGGCCACCGCGGTGCAGCACGCCGCGGCCTATGCGCTCGACCATCGCGCCGAGCTCGTGCCGCCGAAGGTGGCGGAGTACCGCGCGCGGCGCGACTGCATGATCGGCGCGTTCCGCGGCGCGGGGTGGGACGTCGAAGCGCCCTCGGCGTCGATGTACCTCTGGCTGCCCGTGCCGGAGGGTGTGGACGACTGGGACTGGGTGCGATCCCTGATCGATGAGGACGGCATCGTCGTCACACCCGGCGTTGCGTTCGGCGATGGCGGGCGCGGCTACTTCCGCATCTCGCTGGTCCGGGACGTGGAGACGCTACAGCGTAGTGCGGCCACGATCGCCGCGCGCCGCGCCGCGCTGATGCAGACCCGGTAGCTAGCGCCGATCGCGCGCGGCGACCTTCACTGCGTCGTCGAACGCAGCGAGCGTGCGCCGCGCCGTGTCATCCCAGGAGAAGCGCGCCGCCTGCGCCAGGCTCGCGGCGCGCATCGCGTCCGCAGTGTTCCTGTCGGACAGCACAGCGGAGATCGTGGCCGCGAGGCGCACGTCGTCGTGCGGCTCCACCCACGCAGCCGCGTCACCGCCCACCTCGGGCAGCGACGACGCGCGCGCCGCGATCACCGGCGTTCCGAGGCGCATCGCCTCGAGCACCGGAAGCCCGAACCCCTCGTACGTGGAGGGCATCACGAGGACTTCGGCTGCACGGTACAACGCCGCGAGCTCCTCCTCACTCACGAACCCGAGCGTCTGCTGCCACGGACGCTCGTCGTCCTGCCTGGTGCGCGGGCGCGGACCGGCGAGGACGAGCTTCACGCCAGGATGTCGGTCGAGCACCTGCGGCATCGCGCGCTGCACGAGCGCGAGATTCTTCCGCGGATCCGATGCGCCAACGGTGAGCACGAATGGGCGCTGCACGCCCAGGCGCTCGAGCGCCGCGCCGTCGCCGGCTGGTGGAGGTGGCGCCACGTCGTCCGCGGCAAGCAGAACGACGTGCATCCTCTCGCGCGGATACCCGAGCAGGCGCTGCACCTCGTCGGCCGTGAAGGTGGAATCGGCCACGATGATCGTGGCGCGCCGTGCCGTGGCCGCGTATCGAAGCCGCCAGCGAAGATTCTTCCGCCAACGGAGGAGTCGCGGGTCCGGCAACGCGATCGGGGCAACGTCGTGCATCGTGACCACGACCGGCGCTCCCGCGCGGCTCGGGCCGGCGATGTTCCAGGGATACCAGAAGACGTCCGCGCGCGAGCGCGTGATCTCGCGCGCCGATCGCACGTCCACTCGGCCGCGCATCACTGGGTGGTCGACGACCATCCGCGAGACGGTATCGAGATCGCGCCGCCGGACGAAGAGCTCGAGACGAAGTCCGGCGCGGTGCGCCACGAGGCGGGGCAGGAGGGCGCGCACGTAGCGCCCGATGCCGCGCAGCTCGCGGGTCAGGCGCGTGGCCTCGACTGCCACGACCATGGCGGGCGCCGTTGAAGCGACGTGCCCAGCCGAAGGGGCGTCGACCTCTGTTCCGGCGCTGCTGGCCGGCGCTCCCGGGATTTCCATCCGCATGAACCCTGGTGATGAGCCGTCGACGAGCCTTGCGCACCTACCGCATGAGTTCGGTCGTCTCGTGCGCCAGGTGCGCGCTGGAGGCACGCCAGAGAGCTTCTCGGACCTTTCACGCGAAGCCCCCGAATCGCGTCAACGATCCGGGGGCTTCGACAGTTGTGCCAGCTTGCATTGGCGATGGTCGGGGCGACTGGATTTGAACC
>JBJMNM010000602.1:0-6386 GCA_045804305.1 Gemmatimonadaceae bacterium
ACGTCAGACGGGCGAGCCGTGGCGCTTCGATACGCTCGCCGTGGATCCCGGCACCGACGAAGCCCGATGGACGCTCCCTGCGCTGCGCGGCGATCTCCGCCTCGTCGCCACCGACGGGCGTGCGACGAGCGACAGCGTAGTCGTACGCGCGGCCGACCGGCCATTCCTCGGCGCCGTCACGATCCATGTGACGTATCCCCCGTATCTGGCGCGGCCCGCTGAAGCGCTGCCCATCGGTGAGCCGCTTCGGCTTCCGCGCGGCACCACGCTCACCATCGCCGGCCGCGCGTCGGTGCCGCTCGATCTCGTGATGTTGAGCGGCATGGGCACCGAGTCGTATTCGCTCACGCCGTCGGGACACACGTTCAGCGGGCGATTCGTCGTGTCGCGTTCGATGCGGCTCGCCTGGCGAGCGTCCGGACCGCTCGGCGCCGTGCCCGACGTGCCGCCGCCCCTCGAGATCGAGCTGCTCGGCGACGCGCCGCCGCAGGTGAGCATCGTCGCGCCAACCGCGGACACCGTGCTCGCGATCGACGATCGCGTGAGCCTCGGTCTCAGCGCGTCGGACGATCATGGCCTCGCCAACGTGTCGCTGCGGATCACTCATGTGACCGCCGGCGGTGAGGCCCCTCCCACGCTTCAGAGCGTCGCAGGGAACGCCGGCACATCCTGGCTCGGCAGCGCGGCGCTGAACGTCGCGGCGCTCGGCCTTCAGCCCGGCGATGTGCTGCGCGTGCGCGCCGAGGCCGTGGACGCGTCGCCGTGGGCGCAGCGCGGCACGAGCCGCGATCTGATCATCAAGCGTCCCACCATGGAAGAGCGGCGCAACAGCGCGCGTGCGCTCGGCGACTCCGCGGTGAAGGAAGCGCGCGCGGCCGCGACCGCCCAGAAGTCGCTCGCGCAGCGCACCGACGAAGCCGCGCATTCGCAGGCGCGCCAGGGGCAGAAGTCCGGACAGGAGGGCGCCACGTCGTCCGCCGCGTCGGGGCAACAGAAGCAGGCGATGAACTTCGAGAGCGCCGAGAAGGCGCGCGCGCTGGCGCAGGAGCAGCGCGCGATGGCCGATCGCGTGCAGAAGCTGCGCGAGGCCACCCAGAACCTGGAGCAGCAGCTCAAGGCCGCGGGCGCGCTGGATTCGTCGCTGGCGCGACAGCTGGCGGAGGCACAGGCGCTGCTGCGACAGGCGCTCACGCCGCAGATGCTGGCGCAGATGCAGAAGCTGGAGAACGCCACGCAGCAGATGAGCGGCGATCAGTCGCGCGACGCGCTGCGCGATCTGGCGCAGATGCAGCAGCGGATGAAGGAACAGCTCGAGCGCACGGCGGAGATGCTCAAGCGCGCCGCGCACGAAGGCGCCATGCAGACCCTCGGAGATCAAGCACGCGAGCTGGCAGCCAAGCAGGAAGCGCTCGCGGACTCCGCCGGTCGCGGCGGTCCTGACCGCAAGTCGGCCGACGCGCGCGAGGCGGCCAGACTCGCCGAGCAGACCGAGCGGCTGCGCCAGCAGATGGAGAGCCTCAAGGATCGGTTGGCGAAGGACAAGGCCGACGCCGGGGCCTCGCACACCGAGCAGGCGGAGCAGCACGCCTCCAAGTCGGGGACGGGGATGCGCCGCGCGGCGAACGAGATGCAGGCGAGGGAGAAGGGCGACCGCCAGTCAGGGCAGCGACAGTCCGGCGAACCCAGGGCCGGCGAGCAGCGCGACGGAAGCGAGCGTGCCCGCGAAGCGGCCGCCGAGATGGATCGCGCCGCCACGTCGATGCAGGAAGCGCGGCAGGCGCAGGTGAAGGAATGGAAGCAGGAGCTCACCAAGGAGCTCGACCAGGCGGCGCAGGAGATGATGCAGCTCGCTCGGCAGGAGCGCTCGCTCGAGCAGCAGGCCCGCGCCGGCCAGGGGGGCGACGACCGCCGCGGCGCGCAGAGCGCGGTGGAGCAGGGCGTGGACAAGGCGAACGAACGGCTTCAGGGCGCGGGAAAGAAGAGCGCACTGCTCTCGCAGCGGTCGCAGCGCGCCATGAGCGACGCGAAGGACAAGGTGTCGCAGGCCACGGGCGCCGTGAGCCAGCCGAAGGGCAGCGCACAACAGCAGGCCAACGCCCTCGGCGAGGCCGCGGACGCGCTGACCAAGGCCGCGGCGTCGCTGGCGCGCGATCGCGAACGCGCGAACAACGCGAACAGCGCGTCCGGCTTCAGCGAGATGCTCCAGCAGATGCAGGAAGCGGCGCAGCAGCAGGGACAGATCAATGCGCAGGCGCAGGGCTTGATGAGCATGCCCAACGGCTCGAGCAGCGGCGCGGGTCAGGCACTGGCGCGCTCGCTCGCCCAGAAGCAGCGCGGCGTGGCGGACCAGCTCGAGGAGGCGGGGGAAGCCACCGGAGGCGACAAGGCGGCGCAGCTCGCGCGCGAGGCGCGCCAGCTCGCCGACGCCCTCGACGGCGGACGGCTCGACGCGAGCACGCTCGCGCGCCAGCAGCAGCTCTTCCGCCGTTTGCTCGACGCCGGCCGCTCGCTGGAGAAGGAGGAGCGCGACGATTCGGGCAAGCGCGAGGCGAAGTCCGCGACGGGCAATGACGTGTTCACGCCTGGCGACAAGGTTGACGCGAAGGCCGCGCAGAAGTTCCGTCCGCCCACCTGGGAGGAGATGCGCGGTCTGTCGGCCGACGAGCGTCGCGCGATTCTCGACTACTTCACGCGGCTCAACAGTGCGCCGACGCCGTAGCGGCGCGCGCCGCGTTCGTCTCGCAGTCGTTCTGCTGATCCCGCTCGCCGCGCTGCATACCCGCGCGGCGCGTGCGCAGGAGGAGTCGCCGGTCGTGATGCGCGCGCTCGACCTCGAGAGCGCGGGCAAGAACCGCGAAGCCGCACAGCTGTTTCGCAGCGCGCTGCACATCCAGCCCAACTCCGGTGCGCTGCTCGGCCTCGAGCGCGTGTACGCCGAGCTGGGCATCAGTGACTCGCTCCTTCCGGCGCTCGACACGCTCATCGCCGCGCGTCCTCGCGAGGCGCTGTACCGCACGGTGCAGCTGCGCACGCTGCAGATTCTCCGGCGCGACGATCAACTGCGTGCGGCATTCGAGCGGTGGACGCGCGAGGTGCCCCGCGATCCAACGCCCTACCGCGAGTACGCGCGCGTGCTGCTCCAGCTCGGCCGCTCGGTCGCGGCGGACAGCGTCGTGCAACGCGGGCGACGGTCGCTCGGCACGTCGCGCGATCTGGAGTACGAGACGGCGCAGCTGCGTGCCGCGCAGGGACAGTGGGAGCCGAGCGCCGAGTCGTGGCGCCGTGCGCTCGCCGACGCGCCGCACCTCGCCGGCGCGGCCGCCTACGCGCTCGCACCCACACCCACGCCCGTGCGCGACCGCATCCGCGACATCATGCTCGCGCCGCCACTCGACGTCGGCGCGCGGCGCGCGATCGCCGAGCTGGAGCTCACGTGGGGGCGACCACAGGCGGCCTGGGATGCGCTCCGTGTGCTTCCGGCCGACACGGCTACCGCGACGGTCTGGGCGGAGTTCGGCCAGCGCGCCCTCGCCGAGGAGCGGTTCAGCGTGGCGCGTGACGCGCTCGGCGCATCGCTGCGGGCGCATCGCACGCCGCAGTTGGCGTTGACGGCGGCGTCGGCGGCGCTGCGTGCGGGGTCGCCCGCCGAGGTGTTCACGCTCGCGCCACTGAGCGACGTGGAGGCGGATCCGAGACGGCTCGCGCGCGACTACCTCCCATTGCACGTGGAAGCGCTCTCCTTCCTGCGTCGCGCCGGCGAGGCTGAAGCATTGGTGACCAGGTACGACCGCTATCTCGCGCCGGGCCAGCGCATGCGCCTCGCGCGCACGCTGGCCAACGCCTGGGTCCGCGCCGGCGATCTTGGCCGGGCTCGCGAGGCGCTGCGCGCCGCTGGTGGCGACGCCGATTCGTCGGACGCGGCGGGCTGGCTCGCGCTGTACGAGGGCCGGTTGTCGACCGCGCGCGCGCTGCTCAAGAGCGCGCGCGATCCTGGCCCCGAGCTGGCACTCGCGCTCAGCATCGTGGCGCGGACGCGCGCCGACAGTGCGCCGCAGCTCGGTGAGGCGTTCCTGGCGCTCGCTCGAGGCGACAGTACGGGGGCGGCCGCCCGGTTCGTCGACGCGGCCGAGCGCCATCCCGACGGTGCACCCGCGATGCTCCTCGCGGCCGCGCGCCTTCGCGCCGCGCTGCACGACGAGCCAGGCGCGGTCGCGCTCTGGAAACGTATCGTGACCGACCGGGCCGACAGTCCCGAGGCGGCCGAGAGTGAGCTCGAGTGGGCGCGCGCGCTGCGGCGCGCTGGTGACAAGGCCGGCGCGTCCGCTCACCTGGAGCATCTGATCCTCAGCGCGCCGCAGAGCGCGCTCCTTCCACAGGCGCGCCGCGAGCTGGAGATCGTGCGCGGCACCGTGCCTTCCCCATGACGTCTCCCGCCTTGAAGCTGTTTTACCGCATCGCAGTGCTGGTGCTCGTCGTTGCGGCTGTGCGGCCGCTGCACGCACAGCGGCTGCTCGTTCCAATGGACGACGGCCAGACCAACCACCTGAAGGCGTACGGGCTCACGTACGGCGCCATCAAGACGGGCCTGCAGGCCGAATGGCTGCTGAACTATCGGGGCGGGGCGTTCCTGCTGCCCGATGCGCCAGAGCTCCGCCGCCGTGCCGCGCTCGATGGAATCAGCACCGAGCCGATGAACGATGCGCAGCTCGCCGCGCTCCGCCGCGAGATGGCGGGGGGAAACATGGAGAGCGTGCCGCTCGAGAAGGCGCCGCGGATCGCCGTGTACACGCCCCCGGACGCGCAGCCCTGGGACGACGCCGTGACGCTGGCGCTCAAGTACGCGGGCATCGAGTTCACCCCGATCTACGACGATCAGGTCGAGGCGGGAGACCTGAGCAAGTACGACTGGCTGCATCTGCATCACGAGGACTTCACGGGGCAGTTCAACAAGTTCCACCTCGGCTACCGCGATGCGCCCTGGTTCCGCGACCTCGTGGCCAAGAACGCGGCCGCCGCCAGGCGCCTCGGCTTCACCAGCGTGCCGGGGCTCAAGAAGGACGTCGCCGAGCGGATCAGACAATTCGTCGAGCGGGGTGGATTCCTGTTCGCGATGTGCGGGGCCACGGAGACGCTCGAGCTGGCGATCGCCGGCCACGACGTCGACATCGCGGGAGAGTTCGCCGACGGCTCCCCGGTGGATCCGGACGCCGATGCGCGCATGCAGTGGAAGCGCGCTCTCGCGTTCAAGGATGGCCACCTCGAGCGCTCGCCCTTCGTGAACTCGATGAGCGACATCGACGGCCACCAGGTGAACGTACCGGGGCGCCGCCAGCCACTCGGCACTTTCACGCTGTTCAACTTCTCGGCGAAGTTCGATCCGGTGCCGAGCATGCTCGTGCAGAACCACCGCGCGGTGCTGAACGACTTCTACGGCGTCACCACGTCGTTCACCAAGGCCACCCTCAAGAGCGCGGACATCGTGCTCGCCACGGAGGAGGGCGCGCCGTGGGTGAAGTACATCCACGGCGACTACGGCAAGGGCACGTGGACGTATCTCGGCGGACACGACCCCGAGGACCCCCAGCACGCGATCGGCAACCCGCCGACGGACCTCTCGCTGCACAAGAGCAGCCCGGGGTATCGGTTGATCCTCAACAACGTGCTGTTTCCGGCGGCGAAGAAGAAGCCGTTGAAGACGTGAGAGCGCCGCCACCTCTTTCGGGTTATCTTCAGGGGTCATGTCCCCCCGCCCCGCCCCCAAGCCCGCTTCCCAGTCCCGCATCGCCAAGCCGGCCTCGGCGGCAATGCGCGCGGCTATTCGGCTCGCCGGTGGGCGTGAGGTCTGCTTCGTCAGCACGGTCGACGAGGATGGCGTAGTCCAGACCACGCGCGTGGTGGCGCGAGGGAACGTCGAGAGCGTGCTCGCGCTTCCCGGCTTCGCGCGGCGCGGCGAGATGCTGCTGCACAACCACCCGTCCGGGCTGCTGGAGCCGTCGGGCGCGGACTACGACGTGGCGGCGCGGATGCACGACGACGGCATCGGCTTCGGGATCATCGACAACGATGCGTCGTCGCTCTACGTGGTGGTGGAAGTCCCCAAGGCCGACCAGCGCGTCCGCATCGATCCGGCGAAGATGGCGCACGACCTCGGGCCCGATGGGCCAATCGCGCAGCAGCATGCGGCCTACGAGGATCGCGCGAGCCAGCGGGACATGGCGGCCGCGATCGCGCGCGTCTACAACGATGGTGGCGTTGGGTTGCTCGAGGCCGGCACGGGCGTCGGCAAGTCCCTCGGGTATCTCGTGCCGGCGCTGCGCTGGGCAGCGGCAAACGGCGAGCGCACCATCGTCTCCACCAACACGATCAATCTGCAGGAACAGCTCGTC
>JBJMNM010000603.1:0-3524 GCA_045804305.1 Gemmatimonadaceae bacterium
CGAGCTGATCTACGGCTCGTACCTCGACGTCGATTCGAGCGAGATGGCGTTCAAGATCGCGGGCTCGATGGCGTTCAAGGAGGCGGCCAAGAAGGCGCAGCCCGTCATCCTCGAGCCGATGATGAACGTCGAGGTCGTCGTGCCCGAGGCGTACATGGGCGACGTGCTCGGCGACCTGTCGTCGCGCCGCGGCAAGATCGGCGGGATGACGCAGCGAGGCGAAGCGCAGGTGATCGCCTCCACGGTGCCGCTCTCCGAGATGTTCGGGTACTCGACCAAGCTGCGCTCGATGTCGCAGGGCCGCGCGGTCTACTCGATGGAGTTCGCGCACTACGAGGAAGTGCCGAAGAGCAAGGCCGAGGAGATCATCTCCAAGGTCAAGCCGTCGTAACGAAGGGCCGGTTGTCGGTTCACGGTTTGTCGGTTCTCGGCAAGCCGCTCGGGAAGCAGACGCCTCCCGAGGCTGGCCGAAAACCGTGAACCGAAGAACCGAAGAACCGAAGAACCAAACGCGAATCACCGTTTTATCCAGATCAGAGACCGAGACCAATGGCCAAGGCAAAGTTCGAGCGGACGAAGCCGCACGTGAACGTGGGGACGATCGGGCACGTCGATCATGGGAAGACGACGCTGACCGCGGCGATCACGACGATCCAGGCGGCCAAGGGCTTGGCGCAGGTGGTGGCGTTCGACCAGATCGACAAGGCGCCCGAGGAGCGGGAGCGCGGGATCACGATCGCGACCGCGCACGTGGAGTACGAGTCGACGAAGCGGCACTACGCGCACGTGGACTGCCCGGGCCATGCCGACTACGTGAAGAACATGATCACCGGGGCGGCCCAGATGGACGGGGCGATCCTCGTGGTGTCGGCCGCCGACGGGCCGATGCCGCAGACGCGGGAGCACATCCTCCTCGCCCGCCAGGTGAACGTGCCCTACGTGCTCGTGTTCATGAACAAGGTCGACATGGTGGACGACGCCGAGCTCTTGGACCTGGTGGAGCTCGAGGTCAGGGAGTTGCTCAGTGCGTACAACTTCCCCGGGGACGACACGCCGATCATCCGGGGCTCGGCGCTGAAGGCGCTGGAGTCGAAGGACCCGAACAGTGAGTACGGGAAGAAGATCGGGGAGCTGATGGATGCCCTGGACGTCTACATCCCGGAGCCCAAGCGGGAAGTGGACAAGCCGTTCCTGATGCCGGTCGAGGACGTGTTCTCGATCACGGGGCGCGGGACGGTGGCGACGGGGCGGATCGAGCGGGGGATCGTGAAGGTGCAGGAGGAGGTGGCGCTGATCGGGTTCAACTCGGACAAGAAGACCGTGGTCACCGGGGTGGAGATGTTCCGGAAGCTCCTGGACGAGGGGCGGGCGGGGGACAACGTGGGGCTCCTGCTGCGGGGCGTGGACAAGAACGACATCGAGCGGGGGATGGTGCTGGCGAAGCCGGGGTCGATCACGCCGCACACGAAGTTCAACGCCGAGGTGTACGTGTTGACGAAGGAGGAGGGGGGGCGGCACACGCCCTTCTTCAAGGGGTACCGGCCGCAGTTCTACTTCCGGACGACCGACGTGACGGGCAGCGTGGAGCTGCCGGAGGGGATGGAGATGGTGATGCCGGGGGACAACGTGCAGATGACGATCGAGCTGATCACGCCGATCGCGATGGACGAAGGGCTCCGGTTCGCCATCCGCGAGGGCGGCCGCACGGTCGGGGCCGGCGTGGTGGCGAAGATCCTGAAGTAGCGGTGCGACGGTGCGACGGGCACGACGTCCCCAACGCCGTCCCCGATTCACCGATTCACCGATTCACCGTCTCACCGATTCACCGATTCACCGATTCACCGTAGTTCATTCACCAGCGCGCCTACGGGCGTCAGGAGCACGACGAAGCGACCCAGGTCGCCGGCTCGCCTGACAGCGACCGCCCCGACGCGGACTGACTAAACCAGAAGGAGTTTCGGAATGCCAAGAGAGAAGATCATCCTCGCCTGCGGCGAGTGTAAGAATCGCAACTACTTCACCATGAAGAACAAGCGGCTCCATCCGGAGCGCGTCGAGTGGAAGAAGTATTGCCCCCGCTGCAACAAGCATCAGCTCCACAAGGAAACCAAGTAATGGCCGACGTCGTCGCGCCGCGCACGGCGACCGAGAGCGGGGGCGGGCGGATGGCCACGATTCGTGGCATCCCGGCCTTCTACCGGTCGGTCGTGGCGGAGATGAAGAAGGTGACGTGGCCGGAGCCGGCGGATGTCCGTCGTGCGACGATCGCGATCATCATCTTCGTGCTCATCCTCGGCCTGTTCATCTATGTGCTCGACGTCGCGCTGCAGGGATTGCTCGCGAATCTGATTCCCCGCCTGTTCGTGGGGCGCTGAGCCATGGACCACCGCTTCTACGCCATCCAGACGACGGCGGGCCACGAGAACAAGGTGCGCTCGCTGATCCAGCGGAAGATCGAGGCGGATCCTCGTCCAGCCGAGGAGCGTCAGATTCGGCAGGCACTCGTGCCCACGCAGGAAGTCGTCGAGATCAAGAACGGCAAGAAAGTGAACGTCGAACGGAAGATCTTCCCGGGGTACGTGCTCGTGGAGATGCAGATGTCGCAGGAAACGCTGCACCAGATCAACGGCATTCAGGGCGTGATCAAGTTCGTCGGCCACGAGCGGCTCCCGCAGCCGCTCCGCCCCGAGGAAGTCAACCGCCTCCTCGGCATCGCCGACGAAGTGGAAGAGAGCGCGCCGAAGGAGGAGATCCCCTTCCTGGTGGGTCAGGCCGTCGCGATCACCGAGGGACCGTTCACCGACTTCAACGGCACGGTCGAAGAGGTGATGGCGGACAAGGGCAAGGTGCGGGTGTCGGTGTCGCTGTTCGGGCGGCCGACCTCGGTGGAGCTCGATTATCTGCAGCTGAAGGGATACTGAACGCCGAAGGCGTTCAGCCGCCCAGTCGCCGACCACTGCGACATAAACAAGAGTGGGAGTACGACCCGAGGCGACGTGTCGGGTATACGCCATTAAGGAGAGAGAGCAGTGGCAAAAAAGGTATCGGGTTTCGTGAAGCTCCAAATTCCGGCGGGGAAGGCCAATCCGGCTCCTCCGGTCGGCACGGCGCTCGGCCCGCAGGGTATCAACATCATGGCGTTCTGTAAGGAGTTCAACGCCAAGACGCAGGGCCAGGATACCATTCTGCCGGTCGAGATCACGATCTATTCCGACAAGTCCTTCTCGTTCATCCTCAAGACGCCGCCTGCGGCGATCCTGGTGAAGAAGGAGATCGGCCTCGAGAAGGGATCGGGTCAGCCGAATCGCAACAAGGTGGGCAAGATCACGAAGGCGCAGGTTCGCAAGATCGCCGAGATCAAGATGCCGGACCTGAACACCGAGAATATCGAGTCCGCGATGGCGATGGTCGCCGGTGCCGCGCGCTCGATGGGTGTGGAGGTCGTGGACTGATGAAGACGCATGGCAAGAAGTACCAGGCCGCGGCGAAGAACCGCATCCTCGACACGGCGTATCAGCCGCGAC
>JBJMNM010000604.1:0-2889 GCA_045804305.1 Gemmatimonadaceae bacterium
CAGGTCGAGACCTTCTCGGAGAAATACGGCTGCCCGACCTGCGGCATCTCGATGCCTGAGCTCGAGCCGCGCCACTTCTCGTTCAACTCGCCCTTCGGCGCGTGCACCACGTGCGGTGGGCTCGGCACTCGGCGTCGCGTGAGCGAAGAGCTGGTGCTCGGCGATCCGCGCATCTCGATTCTGGAAGGCGTGGTGCTGCCGTGGGGCGAGCCGACCGGCTACCTGCGCAAGGTGGTGCTGCCCACGCTCGCGCGGCAGTTCAAGTTCGACCTCAACACGCCGTGGGGCGAGCTGCCGCAGTCCGTGCGCGATTGCCTGCTGCATGGCGACGGCAGCGCCGTCGCGGGAAAGAAGAAGAAGGCGGCCGACGGAACGTGGGAGGGAATCATCGCCAACGTCGAACGGCGGTACGAGGAGAGCGATTCCGACATGGTGCGGATGGAGCTCGAGGCGTACATGCTGGCGGTGCCGTGCTCCGAGTGCCACGGGCAGCGCCTCAAGCCGGAGTCGCTGGCCGTCACGGTGCATGGCAGGAACATCGGTGCCGTGACCGAGCTGGCCATCACGGAATCGCTGGCGTTCTTCGAGAACATCCCGATCCGTGGCGAAGGCCGCGCGATCGGGCTCGACGTGGAGATCGCCGGACCGATCCTCAAGGAAGTGCGCGAGCGTCTGCGCTTCCTCGTCGACGTAGGGCTCGACTACCTGACCCTCGGCCGCAGCGCGGAATCGCTCTCCGGCGGTGAGGCGCAGCGCATTCGTCTGGCGACGCAGATCGGCTCGCGCCTCGTGGGCGTGCTGTACATCCTCGACGAGCCGTCGATCGGGCTGCATCAGCGCGACAACTCGCGCCTGCTCGCCACGCTCGAGCAGCTGCGCGACCTTGGCAACACCGTCATCGTCGTGGAGCACGACGAGGAGACGATGCGCGCCGCCGATCACGTGATCGACATGGGGCCTGGCGCCGGCAAGCACGGCGGCGAGGTCATCGCGAGCGGCACGGTCGACGAGATCATCCGCAACCCGCGCTCGATCACCGGCAAGTTCCTCAGCGGTGAGAGCGAGATTGCCGTACCGTCGCAGCGCAGGGCGCCCGACAACAAGCGAGCCATTCGCATCCAGAACGCGCGCGAGCACAACCTGCGCAACGTGAACGCGGAGATCCCGCTCGGTCTGTTCGTGGCCGTCACGGGCGTGTCGGGCTCCGGGAAGTCCACGCTCATCGAGGACATCCTGCACCAGTCGCTCGCGCGCCACTTCTATCGGGCGCGGGTGATTCCGGGCGCGCACGACCGCATCACCGGACTCGAGCACATCGACAAGGTGATCGACATCGATCAGAGCCCGATCGGCCGGACGCCGCGCTCGAATCCCGCGACGTACACCGGGCTGTTCACACCCATCCGCGAGCTGTTCGCCGAGCTGCCCGAGGCGAAGATCCGCGGCTATGGGCCCGGTCGCTTCTCCTTCAATGTGAAGGGAGGCCGCTGCGAGGCGTGCCAGGGCGACGGGCTCGTCAAGATCGAGATGCACTTCCTGCCCGACGTCTACGTGCCGTGCGAGGTGTGCAAGGGCAAACGCTACAATCGTGAGACGCTGGAGGTCCGCTTCCGCGGGCAGAGCATCGCGGACGTGCTCGAGATGACGGTGGAGGACGCGCTCGCGTTCTTCGAGAACCAGCCGCGCGTGCGCCAGAAGCTCGAGACATTGAACGACGTCGGCCTCGGCTACATCCACCTGGGACAGAGCGCCACGACGCTGTCGGGCGGCGAGGCGCAGCGCATCAAGCTCGCGACCGAGCTCTCCAAGCGGGACACAGGACGCACCTTCTACATCCTCGACGAGCCGACCACCGGTCTGCACTTCGAGGACGTGCGCGTGCTGCTTCATGTGCTACATCGGCTGGTGGACCGCGGGAACACGGTCCTCGTGATCGAGCACAACCTCGACGTCATCAAGACCGCGGACTGGATCATCGATCTGGGTCCCGACGGCGGCACGCGCGGCGGGACCATCGTGGCCGCCGGCACGCCCGAGGAGGTCGTGCGCGTGGAGGCGAGCCACACCGGACGGTATCTCAAGCCGATGCTCGCCAAACGGGCCGTGCAGCGTAGAAAGGCTGGGTGAGCATGGTCAGCGGATCCCGACACTCGCTCGCTTCGCTTGCTCCTGCGGGATGACAGCACTGGCTAGTTCACCGTTCACCGTTCACCGTTCATCGTGGTCAGTCTCCTAGACATCATCGGCCCCGTGATGGTGGGGCCGTCGTCGTCGCACACGGCGGGGGCCTGCCGACTCGGGCTTCTCGCGCGCTGCCTCGTGGGCGGCACGCCGGAGCGCGCGCGTATCGAGCTGCATGGCTCCTTCGCCCGCACCGGAGAAGGCCACGGTACCGACAAGGCGATCGTCGGCGGCCTGATGGGCTTCCGCCCCGACGATGAACGGCTCCGCACCGCGCTGGAGATCGCCGAGAAGGAGCAGCTCGACTACCGGTTCGAGAAGACGACCCTCGCCGACGACGCGCATCCCAACACGGTGCGCCTCACCGTCGAGCGCGGCGACCGCGACGCCGTCATGACTGGCTCGTCGCTCGGCGCCGGCCGCGTGCTCGTCACCGAGATCGATGGCTACCCGGTCGAGGTCACGGGGAACTACCACACCATCGTGCTCGTCGCCGAGGACGTGAAGGGCTCCGTCGCGCGCATCGCGACGGTCCTCGCCGATCACAACCTGAACATCGCGACCCTTCGCCTCACGCGGAAAGCGCGCGGCGGCGATGCGTTCATGGTGATCGAGATCGACGACGTGCCGGGCGAGGACGTGCGGGACGAGATCCGAAGGCTCCCGTGGGTCCGCTGGGCATTCCGGCTCGACAAGGTGAGCGCCTGA
>JBJMNM010000605.1:0-2801 GCA_045804305.1 Gemmatimonadaceae bacterium
AAGGGCTACAGCACCACGACCGTGAGCGACGCGATCGCCAAACGGCTCCCCGCGCTCATCGCGCAACTGCCCAAGGGGACGAACCAAAGCGCGTCGGAGGGCTGATGAGGGCGGTATTCGGCGCACCCCCAAGGGAAGAGTGCCGGCTCTCCGACGATCTCGACGAGTAAAGGAACGATGCCCGCGTGGTCGCGGCAGCATGGCGGGCCATTGGGCGTCCGACAGCCACTCGGAGTGATCCGTTGGATGTTGGAGCAGTTCAAAGCTGTTGCTCTTGATCTTGCGACCGGCGCACCAATCCCGGAATTCCGTGAAGACCAAGCTCACGGGACCGCCGTCATCTGCCCAACATGCGTGTGTTGTATTCTCGCCGGTACCGCCGATGCTCGGCGTCGGTCGGATACGACTCGCCCCGCGCGTACGGATACGACTTGATCCGATGGAACGGCAACGGCGCGACGCTCGTGCCGAACGCCGTATTCAGATCCGAGTCCTTGATCCACCCGTCCGTGTAGAGCAGGAAGTCGCGCGTCCATCCCTTCGGGATCGTGCTCGCCGAGCTCGCGTCGAACTGGAGCGTCGCTTCGTCGCCGGGGGCCATGACGACGTACCTGTCATCGGGGCGGTCGAGAAGGGGGAGCACGTCACCAAAGCGCGTGAATGCACCCTCGATCGGGCGCCATGGTGAGGTCGTGCTCACGTCGTCATAGGCGAACCAGTACGGGCCGTAGCGACCCCCTTTGCGGTACATGCGCGAGAAGCCGCGTGCGTGCAGGTCGGCATGCACCGGCGCGAGCGTGGTCACCTTCACCGGGCTCTGCTCGGCATCGCCAGCCACGAACGCCTGGTCCCAGTAGATCTGCATGTTCGTGCGGATGCGCACGTGGTGATCGTTCGTCGGGAACCGGCTGGCGAGGTCGATCACCATCGTCTTGTTCTTCCCCGAGGGGAAGCCGAGGCTGGGGACGACCGTCTTCCATGCTCCGCGCGCGTCGCGCACCTCGAGTGATGGCGGAGCGAGCGTGATCGCCTTCTGCTGCGAGAGCGCGACGTTGATGCTCGCGTCGGTCGGATAGATCCAGCCGCGGAGGAAGAGGTACGAGCCGGCGCGGCCGGCATCGTCGCCGAGATCCAGCACGAGATCGTGCGGCTCGACGACACCCTGATAGCGCGTCGGCACGAGGTTCGACACGTACACGTCGTCCGTCTCGCGCAGCGCCGGCAGCACGTCGGCGCCGCGCTCGTCGGTGGCGGAGCGGGGGAGATGCTTCTGCGCGACCTGGTAGAGTCGCATCGACACGGGACCCGGGGGGACGAAGCGCTCGTCGACGAACACCTCGACCGAGTCGGGATGGTCGACCGCGAGCAGCTTCACCTCGTCGGCGTAGGCGGTCTCCCACAGCTCTTCCGTGAGCTGAAGGAGATACTTCCCGTCCCTCGGCTTGAGCGCATCGCCCGGGATGCGCAGGTATTCCTGCGACGCGCCGGCCGGTGCGAAGGCCATCGACTTCGCCCCGCCCATGAGACCCATCGGCATGCCCAGCGCACTGCGCCACATCACGTCGGTCACGAAGCGGAAGCGCGTGCCGTCCCAGGTGTACGCGAAGGCGCACGATCCCTTGAGCGTCTCGAGCTCCACGACATCCTGATCGGTGCCGGGGAAGTACACCGTCTGCGGCACGCCGTTGGGCCATTCGACGCGGAGCACGTCGGCCTTGAGATGGGATCCAAGCCCGAAGTGCGTCACGCGACCAGTCGCGACGCGCGTCTGATACAGCTCGCCGGCGCGAAGCTCGAGGCGAGCGCCGACCCCGAAGTCGTTGTTCTTGCCGCTGCCGGTGCGCAGCCCTTTGAGCTGCACGCGGACCGCCATCCGCGCGTTGCCGCCCTCGTTGCGCAGCAGGTGCACGGTGCCGGTCGTGTCGGCAATGAGCAGATCCTCGTCGCCGTCCTGGTCGACGTCCGTGACCTCGAGCGCGCTGGCTGCTGCGAGCGTGCGCGGAAGGAGTGACGAGCGATCGGTGAAGCGGCCGTTGCCGTCGTTGTGCAGGAGCGCCACGCCGCGTGTGCCGGACGCGAGCGGCTTGCCGACGACGATCATATCGAGCCAGCCGTCGTTGTCGTAGTCGACGAGCTCCGCGGCTTGTGCGCCGACACCGCGCACCGTGCGGAGCGCCTCGTCGGCTTTCGCGTCGCGAACGAAGGTGCCGTCTCCCTTGTTGCGCCACAGCTCGGCGCCGCCGCTCTGCTTCGCGACGAAGAGGTCGAGGCGGCCGTCGTTGTCGTAGTCGCTGACACTGATGGCGCCGGACGCTCCGCCGGATGCGAGACCGCTCGCCGCGGTCACGTCGCTGAAGCGCTGCGCACCGCCGTTGTGAAAGATCGACGTGCCCTTCGGTCCCGTCATCACGAGGTCGACGCGACCATCGCCGTCGAGATCGCCGAAGGCTGCGTCGCTCGCGCTGGTGCCGTCGAGGCCGAACGCAGCGGTCGCCTCGGTGAAGTGGCCGTCGACGTCATTGCGGTAGACGGTGGTCCGGGTCCCGCCCACGAGGATCAGATCGAGGTCGCCGTCATGATCGAGATCCACGAAGAGCGCTTTGCGCGCGCCGTTGACGTCGGCGATCGCGGCCCTGGACGTGACGTCCTCGAAGGTGCCGTCGCCCTTGTTGCGGAGCAGGTGGCCGCGTCCATCTGCGCCGATGGTGAAGAGGTCCAGCCAGCCGTCGTTGTCCACGTCGGCGAAGGTGGCGAAGGTCGCGCCGGCGGGAAGGTTGATGCCGCTGCGCTCGGTGATGTCC
>JBJMNM010000606.1:0-3683 GCA_045804305.1 Gemmatimonadaceae bacterium
CACGGACTGCGCGGTGCGCATCTCTCGAGCGTCGAGGGGGTCGAGCGGGTGCCGAGTGCCGCCAGCCTCGCGACAGGCGGTCGGGAGCACCGCGAGCACGAGCATGGCACGCACGGCGCATCGCGTCATGCGCGAGCGGATTGGCGAGGTCACGGGCGCGTCGATTCGTGTGGGATGCGTGGTTTCCATGCACGCACGGCGTGCTGTGCGATTCTACGCGGCGGAGGAAGCGACGCCAGTGCCGGCCACATCCCCTTGCGCGAGCGAAGCCTCGCTGCCATACTGGTAACTAAATGGTTACCACTCGCCGCAGCCGCCACCGTGACCATCGGCTCGACGCCGTCTTCGGCGCGCTCGCCGATCCCACTCGCCGCCGCATCCTCGACCGCCTGACCCGCGGCGACGCCACGGTGGGCGAACTCGCCGAGCCATTCGCCATGACGCGGCCAGCCATCTCGAAGCACCTCGACGTGCTCGAGCGCGCCGGCCTCGTGCATCGCATCCCCGACGGCCGCGTGAATCGCTGCCGGTTCGACGGCGCGCCGCTGAGCGACGCCGCCGCGCTGATGGAGCGCTACCGGGAGTATTGGGACGGTCAGCTCGACGCACTCAGGAACTACCTCGAACGCGAGACCAAGTGATGAGTCCAACGAAGGCAGCGCCACTGCAGCTCAGACTGGAACGCGTGATCCGTGCGGACCGCGAGCGAACCTTCGCCGCCTGGACGCGGCCGGAGCTCCTGCGCCAGTGGTCGGCACCGGCGGGCATGACGATCGAGGAGGGCGGCGAGCTCGATCTTCGCGTCGGCGGCCGCTGGCGCGTGGTGATGGTCGAACCGAACGGCACGCGCCATGAGGCCTTCGGGACTTATCGCGAGATCGTGCCCCCCCAGCGGCTCGTCTATACGCATCAGTGGAAGCAGGGCACCGGCAGCTCACCCGAGACGACGCTCACGGTGGAATTCCTGCAGGTGCCGGACGGCACGCGCGTGGTGCTCACGCAGGAAGGCTTCGCGTCGCCGCAGAGCCGCGATGGGCATGTCGGCGGGTGGAGCAGCTCGCTCGACCAGCTCGAGCGCATGTTCGCGGAGGCCGCATGACGTCCATCGCCAATCTCCGGCATCAGTCGGATCTCACCCGCATCGTCGTCCGCCTCAATGCGGACGGCATCTCGCACGAGGACAGCCTCGCGCAGCCGCGCCCCGGCGGTAACTGCTTCAACTGGGTGCTCGGTCATCTGGTCGCCATCTATGGCGAGGCGCTTCCACTGCTCGGTCAACAGCCGGTGCGACCGCGCGACGAGCTGTCGCACTATGCACGTGGCGCCCCGCCCATCACGAATGCGGCGGAGGCGTTGCGCATCGAGGACCTCACGACGTGGTGGGAGGAATCCTGCGCCCGCTTCGACGCGGGTCTGGCCGCGCTCCCGGAGGAACGGCTCGCCGAGCGCGCTCCCTTCAGCCCGCGCAACGATCCGGACGAGACGGTCGGGTCGCTGCTCGCCACCCTGGTGCATCACCAGGCGTATCATTCCGGACAGCTCGGCGTGCTGCGCCGGGTGGCCGGCAAGCCGGGCGCGATCAAGTGAGATAGCTTGGGTCGATGACCCCGTCGCGCCCCGCCCGCCGATTGCTCCTCGCGTTGATTCCCCTGCTGGCCGGTTGTGGTGACTCTCCACCCCCGCGCCAGGTGGTCGGTCCCGCGCCCGATTCCTTCCGTGTCGCGTTCACGACCAGCCGCGGCACCTTCGTCGTCGAGGCCAAGCGTGCCTGGGCGCCGAACGGAGTGGACCGCTTCTACCAGCTGGTGCGCGAAGGCTTCTTCGACGAGAACCGCTTCTATCGCGTGCTGCCGGGTTTCATCGCGCAGTTCGGCGCGAACGACGACAAGAAGCGCAACGAACAGTGGGAAGCCAAACCGATCCCCGACGACACCGCACGCGAGAAGAATCGGCGCGGCACGCTCAGCTTCGCGAACCTCGGTCCCGGCACGCGAACGCACCAGCTCTTCGTCAACCTGAAGGACAACGCCAGCCTGGATGCCCAGGGCTTCGCCCCGATCGGCCGCGTCGTCGAGGGCATGGCCGTCGTGGATTCGCTCTACGACGAATACGGTGAGATTCCGAAATACCATCTCATCGCGACGCTCGGAAACAAGTATCTGGCGCGGATGTTTCCCAAGCTGGACTACATCACCACGGCGCGGATCGTGGGGTCGAATGCGGCGGCGAGCAAGCAGTGAGTCCAGGGCGATCGACCCGACGACCACAGCCCATGCGCCGATGCCTGCTGCTGCTCTCGGCCATCGCGACGGTCGCCGGCTGTGAGCGTTCCTCGCCGTCGTCGACGAATGCCGAGATGCCGGATGAGCCGTCGCCCACGTTCGGCAACGTTGCCGGGGCCACGAATTACGTCGGCGACGCGGCCTGCGCGAGCTGTCATGCGCGCGAAGCGACGGTCTACAGCCAGCACGCGATGGCGCAGTCGTTTCACCGCTGGACGCCCGCCACTCGCATCGAGACGCCACTCGCGACGCCACTCCACAACACGCCGACGGGCCTCGACTACACCGTGGTCGACTCCGGCAGCCACCTCTATCAGGTCGAGTCGCTGACCGGTGCGGATGGACGACGTCTGCATCAGCTCGCGCGACGGATGGACTACGTGATGGGCAGCGGTCAGGTCGCCCGCACCTACTTCACGGAGGAGAACGGCCGCCTCTTCCAGCTTCCACTCACCTGGTATCGCGAGCACGGATGGGACTTCAGCCCGGGCTATCAGATCAACAACGCCCGCTTCGATCGACTGCTGCCCGACCGGTGCGTCGCCTGTCACGCCA
The DNA here is from genome assembly GCA_045804305.1 of Gemmatimonadaceae bacterium. Lineage (GTDB taxonomy): Bacteria > Gemmatimonadota > Gemmatimonadetes > Gemmatimonadales > Gemmatimonadaceae > AG11. The sequence continues at coordinate 2,838 of JBJMNM010000606.1, forward strand.
GCTACCCGCGCACCATTCCGCACCTCGACGGGAAGTACGCCGAGCTGCGCGATGGCATCGGGTGCGAGCGATGTCATGGTCCCGGCGCGCTCCACGTCGCGGAGCGCCGCGCGTCCACACCGCACGGCCGCAGCTACGACCGAACGATCGTGAGCCCCGCGCGTCTGCCCCTCGAGCGACGCATGGACGTCTGCGAGCAGTGTCACGTCCACACCGCCGTGACGGTGCTTCGCGAGGGGAAGAACGACTTCAGCTACATGCCGTCGCAGCCCCTGAAAGATCAGTTCGCGTTTTTCAAGGTCTCCGGCAGCATCGATCTCGTGTCGCACGCGGACCGCTTGAGGCAGAGCCGATGCTTCATCGCGACGCGCTCCACCTCACGGCCGCTGGAGTGCGCGACCTGCCACGACCCGCATCAGCCTCCGCCCGCCGCCCAGGCGCGCAGTCAGCCGTGTCTGAGCTGCCATGTGCCCGCCGCACTCCAGCAACGGCTCGGGCGTTCGGCGTCGCGCGGCGATCACACGCCGACGGCGAATTGCGTGAGCTGTCACATGCCGCGCGTGCAGGAGCGCCCGGTCCTCCATGGCGCGTTCACCGACCACTGGATCCGTGTCGCGACGCCGGCCTCCGACCGTCCCGTAGCTCGCGCGTACGACGGTGGTCCGATCGATCCGTACTTCGAGCGCGATCGCACCGGGCCGGAGGCGAAGATCTATCAGGGCATGGGCGAGGTGCTGTACGCCACGCTGGCCAACGACGGACGCGTGCTCGCCGACGGCGCGGCGGCGCTGGATGCCGCGCTCGGGACAGACTCCACCCGCGGCGACGCCCGCTTCGTGCTCGGCG
>JBJMNM010000607.1:0-4554 GCA_045804305.1 Gemmatimonadaceae bacterium
ATAGACGAGCGTATCGAAGCGCGCGGCAAAGCGCGCGTAGTCCGCGTCGGTGAATCCGCCCGTGGGATTCAACGTATCGGCGAGGACGATCGACTTCGTGCCCACCGCCACGACCTTCGCGCCATGATAGTTCGGGCTGGTGCACTCCCTGTTGGCGTTCACGTTCACGCGCACGACCTCCCCGACCGTCACCGCCGAGGGAATCGCCGAATACGATGGTGCGACGTTGAACGTCCCGAGCTTCGTGGACGTCGCGCCGCGATGGCTCGCCCGATACCAGGCGCGCGCCGCCGGGATCCGGCTGCGGAGCGCCTGCGCCGCCCGCTGCTGCAGCCGCACGTGGAAGCTGTTGTCCGGGGTGAGGCTCGCCGATGCGCCGCGCATCACCGGCGCGCGGGCCGCGACGGGAAACGCCGACGCGCTCACCGACTTGCTGGGCGCGGCGCCCAGTCCGGTGCCGGACACGGTCGCGCTGAGGGAGCTGTTACCCGCGATGGTACTGTTGAACGCCACGAGGGCGAACTCCGCTCCCGCGCCCTCGCCGCCCAGGCACGCGCTCGAGACGCCACTGAACGTCGCGACCTGCCCCACACTCATCGGCGTGGCTGTTGCGACGCCGGTGCAGGGCGTCACCCCCGCCGGCACCACGGTGATGACGGACGTGTCGGCATGCGCCCCTGCCGATGCGACGATGCGCGCGACGCCGTCCTGCCGGAGCGCGCGCACGAGTCCCGTGCCGTCGACGCTGAGGAGCGACGGATCCGTGGAGATGAAGGTGAGCGAGCCGCCCGGCGCGAGGTTGCTGTATTGGTCGGTCGCCAACGCGGTCACGCGAATCGTGTCGCCAACCACCCACAGCTTGGCCGTCTCGGGCGTGACCAGGATCTGATTTACCGGACCCGGTAAGGCGAGGACCGTCGCCGTCGCGGAGGCCGAGCTCCCGCCCACGGACGCGGTAATGGTGATCTCCCCTACGAGCGACCCGATGGTGACTGTCGTGGCCGCCGCCCCCGACCCATCCGTGACGACCGTCGTCGGGGACACACTGGCCGTTCCGCTTACGGTGAAGTTCACGGTCGCCCCGGACACGGTGGCCCCGTTGGCGTCAGCCACCCTGACGCTCATCGTCCCGGCCGATTGTCCCACCACGCCCGAGGTCGCGGGCGCGGTGGTGATCGTCACACTGGACGGTGGACCGATCTGCGGCGCGGTTGGCTCGTGGCCGCCACAACCAAGACCCAGGCCGGCGAACGCTGCGAGCGCGCCGATGGTGCGACGATTCGGGTGAGTCACCGGGTACGCACGATCACGAGTTGGAGATTGCCCGCGCCGGTCTGCGCCAGGGAGAACGTGGCCGATGCGTTGGCTGCGACGCCCAGCTTGTAGTACGCCGCGCCACCCGCCGTCACCGTACCGGTGTACGAAGAACCATTCTGCATCGTCGTGATGGGAAGCGGATACACCGTCCCGTTCGACGGATACACGCTGTGCCAGTTCCAACTCGGCTGCGTGAGCGCGGTCTCCGTCGTCACCATGTCGTCGACCGCATTGGACACCGCCCAGTCGCGCACCTCGCCCGCGAGGTCGCTGCCGAACACGCCCTGCAGGTTCGCCGTCCCCGAGTCTGCCGAATTCACGAGGCGCATGAAGATGTCACCGTCGGTGGCCGCTTTGCGGTCGGCCAGATACCGCAGCAAGCTCCACGCCCCACCTCGCGTCGTCAATGAGTCGTTAGCCGCATAGGGCGACGACTTGGCCGGTGCCAGCAGGAAGCTCCGATACCGGCTCGAGTTGCCGGCCATGTCGAGGCTGAACGCTGTCTTCACCCCGGCCGACTGTACCACCGCCCCCGTGACGTTGCTCCGCGGCGCCAGTCCCGACTCCCTGTAGAACAGCAACTCCTCGGCCACATGGGCAAGGCCTTCGTCGAGCCACTTGGCCTCGAAGGCGGCGGCGTTCGTGATGTAGAGGCGGCGAGACGCGTTGATCAGGTGCTGGAACTCGTGCGCGATGACGGCCGTCGTGTTCGAGTCCACGAAGCCCGTGCTGCGGCGGTTCCCGTTGATCGTCCCCAGCGGATCGGGCGCCAGCAGGTAGAAGTACTCGCCCACGTTGCTGGTTGCGCACGCCTCCGCGCGGGGCGTGGCGGTGAGCGGAAAGAGATCCCGCGAGAAGGTGAAGCCGCCGACGTACGTGCTGGACCCGGCAGGCGTGAGCGCGTTCACCGCACGCGTGAAGATCAGGACGATGTGGCCGTTGTTGTCGATGTCCGTCGGCTCGCCGAACACGCCGACATCCATCGGATAGACCATGGTATCGAACCGCGCCGCGTAGCGCGCGTAGTCGGCGTCGCTGAAGCCCGGTCGCGGGTTCTGAACGTCGTCGAGAATGATCGCGTGCGTTCCGATCGCCGTCACCCGCGCCTTGTGGTAGATCGGATTGATGCAGTTGTCCACCCCGTTCACGTTCACGGTGACCGTATCGCCCACCTGCACGTTGCTCGGGATGACCGAGTTGCTCCGCGACATCTGGAAGGGTGCCGGACTCGCCGATCCCGAGGGAGCGCGGCTGCCCGAGCGCGCGGCATACCAGGTGCGCGCACCGGCGAACATCGGTGTGAGCACGGCACGTTCACTCGCGCGCAGGCGGGCCTCGAACGCCCGATCGAGCACGGGAGCGTCCGGCGTGCCGTCTGGCGTCAGCGGCAGCCGCGCCAGCGCGGCCACCGTAGGGCCGCCGAGATAGCTGGATGGGGCAACCAGCGTGTCGCCCCGGAGAGTAAAGCTCTCGATGGCTCCCGCCACGAGGCCGGTATTCACCAGCACGGCGACGTAGTCGCCGCTCGTGGGCCCCGGCTCGAGCTGAAAGGTCGTTGGACCAGTGACGCTCAACGACTGCCCAACGGTCAGCTTCCCGTCGGGAGGAATGATACCCTTCTCAGGGTGACACCCCACGAGGAGCAAGAGCGAGCCAACGGCGGCAAACCGGACAGAACAGGCGGGCATACGGGGATGGCTCCAGGGAGGACAGTCCAGCGCGGATCTGAACATCGGGATATCGAGCGCACAGGCCACGGCCCTGCGGAGCCAGGAGACGGCGACAGCCGATTGATAAACCTGCCACCGCGACGCGTTCCAACAACAGCGTTCACAGGCCGCCCATGCGCGCGCGCCGAGCCGCGGATAGCTTCCGAATCGATCCCCTCATACAGCGGCGCGGCGCCGTTTTCCTCCGTGATGGGGCGCACAGCGATTCTGCCATTCGGTCATGCCCATCTCCGGCCGTTACAACGATCCAGCCGTCGAGCAGGTGGCACGGGACATGTTCGCGCTCTTCCCGCACTGCCACCGCTGCGGCGCCCGGATCGAGCGTTTCGAGGACGCCGACGTCAGGATCCTCGTGCAGCGAGTGGTCCATCGCGATCCCTGCCCCACCCCTCCGCCCACTCGAGAAGACGTGCCCAGGCCCGCCCCATCGGCGTAAGCCACACCGCACCGGCGCTGACGGATGACGACCACCTCACTCTCTGCGACACGCTCGGGTCCCTGGACCCCATGCGGTGGCCGCGCGTGATTCAACTGCGCGCCGCGGCGAGCACGAGTGGCAGGGCGCCCAGCAGCCACACGAGGCCCGCGGCGATGGCCGCGCGGCTCCGCGGAATCTTGCCGGTGACGGCGAGCCCGATCGCCAACAGCACCGTGACCCAGATCGTGAACACGTCCAGGCGGCTCAGGAGGGCGATCGTCATCGGCGACGCCGTGTCCGGATCCAGGAATCGCGCGGGGCTCAGCGAGATCCGGAACTGGCCATTCAACGAGGCCGGATCCATGACCAGCGCCTGAACCGCCTTTACCAGCGTCTCCACCACGCGCGGCGTGAACGAATAGGCCGCCACCATGATCGCCGCCGCGAGGGTCTGCCGCGCGTCCACGAGCTTGCCGAACAGCCAGAGAAAGAGTCCGACGAGGAACATCCCCACCGGTACGAAGATGAACGCGCCGATCTTGGCGAACACTTCACCGATCGCCCGACCCTTCTCCGCCATCTCGGGCGTGAGGTTGGGGTTCTTCCGCATGGCCGCCGCCATGTTGCGCGAGAACTCCGCGTCCATGATCGGCTGGAACGCGCCGCTCATGGCGATCGTCAGCACCCCAATGAGGAGCGTCAACACGATCATCGGCACGGCGAATCCGGAATGCTCGCGCCGCTTGAAGACATCGGACGGCGCATAGAAGATATCGATGAAATCTTCCCAGTACGACGCCGGCTTGGCGGGTGGCGCCACGCTCGCGGGCTCGTAGCCGGCCTGGCGGTCCGACGTGGATTGGTCGCTCATGCGGATTGGTCGCTCAGGTTGGGGAAGAAGGAAGGTCGCCAACTGCGGGATCGGGAGCAAATCGACGCGTCCGCCGCGGTCATCGCGTTGCCACGAGATAACCCGCCGCGAAGAAGGCGCACGCGAGCAGCGCGACGATGATGGCGATACGCAGTCGCTTGGGTGCGAGCGAGCGCGCGCGTGCAGGTGGCTCCGCCAGCACGGCGACGCGCAGCGCC
>JBJMNM010000608.1:0-3341 GCA_045804305.1 Gemmatimonadaceae bacterium
AGAGATACGGGGTCGTCCCCACCGGCGTTGGATGCGCGAACTTCATGCAGCCAGCACGTGTTTCTCGCGAAAGGCACACCACCCGTTCGGAGACCGCCGTGGCCACAACGAAGACAGCGTCGAAGAAGTCACCGACGAAGAAGACAGCGAGCAGGACGTCGGCGACCAGCGCGTCAGCGACGAAGAGACCGACGACGAAGATGAGGGCGATGGAGGTGCACACGCCAGGCAAGCCGTTCAAGCTGGTGCACCGCGACATCCCGATCCCGAAGACAGGGGAGGTGCTCATCAAGGTCGCGGCGTGCGGCGTCTGCCACAGCGACGCCTTCGTGCGGGAGGGCGGCTGGCCCAACCTCGTGTATCCGCGCGTGCCGGGTCACGAGGTGACGGGGACGATCGAAGAGATCGGTGAAGGGGTGGCCAGTTGGGCGATCGGTGACACCGTCGGCGTGGGCTGGCACGGAGGCCACTGCTTCGTGTGCGACCGGTGCCGCGCGGGCGACTTCGTCACGTGCCGCAACGCGCTGGTGACCGGGATCAGCACGGACGGCGGCTATGCCGAGTACATGATCGCGCGACAGGAAGCGGTGGTTGCGTTCCCCGACGGGCTCGATCTCGTGGAGGCGGCGCCCCTGCTCTGCGCCGGCCTCACCACGTTCAACGCCCTGCGCAACGCGGGCGCTCGCGGCGGTGACGTGGTGGGCGTGCAGGGACTCGGCGGGCTCGGGCATCTGGCGGTGCAGTTCGCCAGCAAGCTCGGTTTCCACACGGTCGCCATCTCGCGTGGTGCCGACAAGGAGCCGCTCGCCAGGGAGCTCGGCGCGCAGGACTACATCGACAGCGAGCACGCGATCGTGGCGGACGAGCTGCAGAAGCTCGGCGGCGCCCGCGTGATCCTGGCGACGGCGCCGAGCGGCCGGTCGATCACGCCGCTCATCAACGGGCTGGGTGTTGGTGGACGGCTGGTGGTCGTCGGCGCGGAAGGAACGCCGATCGAGGTCAGCCCGCTCCAGCTCATCGCCGCACGCCGCTCGGTGTCGGGATGGCCGAGTGGTCAGCCGAGCGATGCGGAGGACACGCTGGAGTTCAGCGCGCTCACCGGCACGAAGGCGATGATCGAGCGCTTTCCGCTGGCGGACGCGGAGGAGGCGTACCAGCGCATGATGCGCAACGAGGTGCGCTTCCGCGCCGTGCTCGAGATGGCGGAGGGTTAACCGCGTAGGCGACGCCGCCTACTCGACGAGGCCCTTTCGCCGCGGCGGAAGCTTTTCCGCCTTCCTCCAGAGGAGCAGCAGCTCCGTCTCCGGCAGCTCATGCCAGCCGGGCGGAATGGGTGCGACGCGTCGCCGATCGGCGTCGCACTCGAAGGCGACCCAGCCCTTCGCCAGCACGGGTGGCAGGGCGATGCGAATGCCTCGCAGGTGTCGTCGCTCCAGGCGACGGCGCTCGCGATTGCCCGGCGGACCCTCCGAGCGCTGGCGGCGGGCACCGCGGCGGCGGTCTCCCCACGCCGGCGTCACGTCCCAGACGTTCCAGAGACGCTCCGCTTCGTCGCGGAAGGTGCGGTGTGGCGACACGTGCTGAGCTCCGTCGATCGTGGTGTGGTCGTAGTGCCGGTGGATGCAACCTTCCGCACAACGTGCGCCGCCGCGCTCGACCGACCCGGAGCTCAGGGCTTCAGAAGGGCTGCCGGGATGGAGCGGCCGTGGATGGTCGGCACATCCAGGGCGTCGAAATGCTGGCGCCGGAGAATGCGCCGCCCGTCGCGCGACAGGAGATAGGCGACAAACTCTTCGGCGACGGCGCGGTGCGGCGCGCCGCTCGGCACAGTCACGCCGAACAGGATCGGGCGCCCGCGGATGGTGAGCGTATCGCCGCCGCGCTTGCCGAGAACGCGCGTGCTGGCCGTCGTATAGGCCATGGAGTCAGCTGGTGAGCCGAGGTCCACGTCGTCGGGCAGCTTCAGGTAACGCAGCCCCATGAGCGCGGCGAGGTTCTCGTAGGTCCAGATGTAGTCGAGCTCGCCTGCTTGAAGGAGCGCCACCTGATCGGCCTCGCGCGGACGGACGTTGCGGGCGGGGGCCGCACGAAGCATCCGTGCCTCCATGTCCGGAACGGCGTAGTGCCGCGCGGCCAGCTGCCACACGAGGAGGGTGCGATAGCCCGAGGGATCGGTGTTGGGATCGGCGCGCCCGACCTGGACTCCCGGGCGCGCGAGCACCTGCCACCAGTTGTCGGCGTTGATGTCGGCCGCGCCGCGCGATCGCGACGTGAACCCGATGACAATGCGATTGCGGCCGAAGAGTGCGTGCCAGGTCGTGAACCGGGGCTCGAGCAGGGATGGAAAGAGGTCGGGATCCGCGAGCGCCACGACGTCCGGCGTGGCGTGCAGCTCCGTCACGCGCCGAACGAGCTCCAGGCTGGCCGCGCTCTCCTGCTCGTAGCGCGCGCCGGTCCGCAACGAGAAGGAGTCGAGCACGGCGCGGATCGGGCGCGTGACCGAGGCGGCCGTGTAGACCGTGAACGGCTCCGACCCGCGCTCACCGGTGCTCGGCGAGCAGGCTGGCGTCAGGGTCGTCACAGCGAAGGCGAGGATCATCCACGTGGCGGCGAACACACGGCGCGAACGTGATCCGGGGCGCCGGATCGAACTCCGGCGCCCCGGTACCCACGCACCACGGCGTAGGACGCTCATCGCCCTGTATCGATCAGGGTGTGGACAGGTTGGGGTTCGACTGCCGCTCGTTCAGGCTGATCGGGATGCACGTGGCGCGGCCGTCGAGAAAGGTCGTGTGCGCGGGACCGGTATCCGCGCCCCATCGGCGGAGCTGCCACAGGCGCCGAGCCTCGAGCCATACGACCGCGCCATACTCCTTTTGAAGCGTGCGCCAGGCTGTGACGATGTCCGTGGGTGCCGTGAGCGCCGCGAGCTTGTATTGGGCCCGCTGCTGGTTGATGAGGGTGAACGCGGTCGGGATGTCACCGGCGCGGAGCCGTTCCTCGGCGCGCAGCATGAGCATTTCAGTGCCCTTGGTCAACGCGATGTCCGAACCGAGATCGGGATACTTTCGTTGGCGGAAGAAGTTCGTCTTGCCGTCCTGTCCCTTCTGCACGGTCGTGCGTGCAGTGCTCGTGTACACGGTGTCCCACGGCACGCGTGGGTCGTTGAACACCTGTGCCCACTGGGTGTTGAAGACGGTGAACTCGCGGCGCACGGTGGTCTCCTGCACGAGCGAGTTGTTCTCGCGTGTGGAGTTCGTGGAGAAGGGGGAGACGTACACAAACGCCGCAGGGACCTGCTGCGCGTCGGCGACGGCGCCGGCCCAGTCACCGACCGACGC
>JBJMNM010000609.1:0-2567 GCA_045804305.1 Gemmatimonadaceae bacterium
CGATCGCTGTCAACGTCCCGAGAGGAATCCGCATGCCCGAGCTGCCGGAAGTCGAAGCCGCCATGGCGGTGCTCCGCCGTCGCGCGAAGGGCCGCGCGATCGTGCGCGTGCAGCTGCTGCATCCCGCGCTCCAGCGCCGCGTGCGACCTGCCATCGTGCGCGCGCTCGCCGGTGCGCGCATCGCGCGTGTGGAGCGGCGCGGAAAGCATCAGCAGCAGCACCTCGATGACGGGCGCATCGACCACGTGCACTATCGCATGAACGGCGATTGGGCGCATGGCCGCGCCGATGCGCCGCTGCCGAAGTACGCGCGTGCCGTGATCGAGCTCGACGACGGCAATCGGCTGGTGCTGGTGGACTCGCGCGCACTCGGCACGCTCGACGTGCATGCGGCGGACGCGGAGCTGGACCTCGGGCTCGGCCCCGACGCGGCCGACCGCGGATGGACGGCCGCGCAGCTCGGCACGACGCTGGCGGCGCGGCGCGGGCCCATCAAGCCGGCGCTGCTCGATCAACGGCTCATCGCGGGATTGGGGAACATCTACGCTGCCGAAGCGCTCTGGCGCGCTCGCATCAGTCCATTCGCTCGCGCCAACACGCTCGATGCGCGCCAGGTACGCGCATTACGGTCGGCCATCGCCGCGGTGATCAAGCGCGCGACCGGCTCGCGCTACACCGATGATGATACGGTGTCGCTGGGCGTGTATGACCGGGAAGGCCTGGCGTGCCGGCGATGCGGCACGACGATCGAGCGCGTGATGCAGGCGGGGCGGAGTACGTACTACTGCCCGTCTTGCCAGAAGGAGAAGTAGTTGACTGCTACTCCTGGATGACTGAGCGACTGGCTACAGAGAACGCACTTGTCAGATCGGTATTCAGTCAGGGATGAGTAGTTCGGTCGTCCAGGAAGCCAGTCGACGACTCCGGCAGCTCACTCCACCGCCTCCAGCAGCGCTCCCTTGAGGTATCCCGTCTCCGGAATCGTCAGCACCTCCGGATGATCGAGCGGCTGTCCCTTGAGCTCCCGCAACGCGATCCGACGTCCGCTGTCGGCGGCGGCGGCTTCGAGCATCTCGAGAAAATGCGGTTTGGTGAGGTGGAAGGAGCAGCTTGCCGTGAACAGCAGTCCACCAGGGGCGAGCAGCCGCATTGCGCGCAAGTTGATCTCCTTGTAGCCGCGGATGGCGGCCGGGAGCGAAGGGCGTGTCTTCGCGAACGCCGGCGGATCGAGGACGATGGTGTCGAAGCGCACGCGCTCCCGCTCGCGCGCCTTGAGATACTCGAACGCGTTCGCCTCCACGAAGGTGCCGTTCGCGAAACCATTCCGACGGAAGTTCTCTTCCGCGCGTGTCAACGCGTGTGCAGACGCGTCGAGTGCCACCACGTCGCTGGCGCTGCGGGCCAGATGCAGTGCGAAGGAGCCATGATAGCTGAAGCAGTCGAGCGCTCGGCCTTTCGCCACGCGGCCGACGAGCGCGCGATTCTCGCGCTGATCCAGAAAAGCGCCTGTCTTTTGACCGCGCCACGGCGCGGCGAGGTAGCGCACGCCGTGCTCGTGCACCTCGATCTCTTCCGGCACCGTACCGACCAGCGGCTCGACTTCGGTCGGCAGCCCTTCCTTCACGCGCAGCGGCACGTCGTTGCGCGCGAGGATGCCCGCCGGTCGAGTCAGGCTGACGAGAGCGTCGACGATCTCGCGGCGGTAGTGCTCGAGGCCGGCGCTCATGAGCTGCACCACGATCCATCGGTCGTAGCGATCCACCACTAGCGAGGGGAGTCCGTCGCCCTCGCCGTGCACGAGCCGGTAGGCGTTGGCGTGGGCGTCGAGTCCGGTTCGTCGTGCGATTGCGCGGGCCAGGCGCGACTGCCACCACTCTGCGTCGATGGTGGCGTCGGGGTCGCGATCGATCAGTCGAAGCGAGATCTCGGAGCGTGGGCTCCACAGCGCGACGCCGAGTGGCTTGCCGCGCTGATCCGTGACGCGCGCGACGCCGGCCTCGGCGTCGGGCCGCTGGAGCACGTCACTACGATAGATCCACGGATGGCCGGCGTCCCAGCGTCGCGCGCCCTTGGCGGAGACGATTGCGGTGAGCATGCCGGAAGGTAAGCGACGTGACGGTACGACTACGATGGCGCACTTGAATCACGCGCGGAATTTGAGTAATATGATGACCCTTCCGCGATCACCCGACTTCATTCGACTTCATTGAGTTCGATGGAGTGTGGTGTGATGTGCGAAGGACAATCGGCGCGAGTGGCGGCACTTGCAACAGCCACATCGCCCGTTTACAATGCGAGGCTCACCGCGAGAGTGATGTAGTCGCGGTCGCTGTTTGAAAAGTGAAGGACAAGAGGATGGGTCATCGGCCTCGGTCTTTTGGTCGATGACTGATTCGTGGGAAATGGAATCTTTACCGTGCTCGTTGTGCACTCGGGCTGACGTGTCGGCGCGAGGGCGTGATGAGGATTGGTATAGGTAGATTGCGATAGCAAACGCGCGTAGTTCTGCTTGACGCATCTATTTGTGTAGTCAAGCGAAGGAAGGCATGTGGGGGATGCCTGGGCAC